>DASQSC010000059.1:0-2115 GCA_035642555.1 Streptosporangiaceae bacterium
CACCGACGTGCTCATCACGATCCGGGCGCTGGCCCCCACCCTGGCCCCGGTCGAGAAGCGCGTGGCCGAGGCGGTGCTCGCCGACCCGCTGGGGACTGCCATGCAGTCGATCTCCGAGCTGGCCGCGTCCTGCGGGACGTCGGCCACCACGGTGGTGCGGTTCTGCCGCGCGGTCGGGCTGCCGGGTTACCCCGAGCTCAGGCTGGCGCTGGCGGCCGCCGCCGCGCACGCCGGCGCGAGCGCGGTCGCCGAGCCCGCGCACGACATCCTGCCGGGGGACGACCCGGCGACGATCGCCAAGAAGATCGCGGGCGCCGACGCCCGCGCGGTCACCGACACCGCCGAGCACCTGGACATCGACACGCTGGTCCAGGTGGTGGACGTGCTGGCCGCCGCCCGCCGGATCGACATCTACGGGGTCGGGGCCAGCGGGTACGTGGCCCTGGACCTGCAGCAGAAGCTGCAGCGGATCCGCAAGCCGGCCTTCGCCTGGCCCGACCCGCACATGGCCGTCACCTCCGCGGCCCTGCTCGGCAGCGAGGACGTGGCGCTCGGGCTCTCGCACACCGGCACCACCGTGGACACGATCGAGGCCCTGCGGGAGGCCCGCCGCAACGGCGCCACCACCGTCGCCGTCACCAACCACCCGCGGGCGCCGATCGCCGACGCCGCCCAGTTCGTCCTGCTCACCGCCGCCCGCGAGACCGCGTTCCGGTCGGGCGCGATGACCAGCCGCATCGCCCAGCTCACGGTCGTCGACTGCCTGTTCGTCGTGCTCGCCCAGCACGACCTGCCCGCCAGCCGGGATGCGCTGGAACGGACGTTCGCCGCGGCGCAGGCCAAGCGCACCAGGCGGGCCCGGCTGCGGCAGCCGACGCGGCGGCCCGCCCCCGGCGCGGAGCCCTCCGGCCCCGCGGCCACGTGACCCGCGCTGCCCCGGCTGGCGGCGGCCGGCAGCAGGCCGGTCCCGCGATCCCGCCGCCCCGGTTCGCAGCCAGCTATCAGGCCTTCCCCGGCCAGCCGGCCGACGGGTTCGCTGCCGTGTCCCGGCTGCTGCTGGGCCGGCTGGCGGCCGGGCTGCCACCGGCCGCGGCCATGGTGGTCTGCTCGCCCGCTGGCGTCCGCTACCAGGCGGCCGGGGGCTGGGCGAGCCTCGGCCACGGCAGTCCCGGGCCCGGCAGCGCCGGAGCTGGCCCCCCCGGGTCCGGCAGCGCCGGACCCGTGCCGGCCGGCGAGGACACCCGGTTCGATCTTGCCTCGCTGACCAAGATGGTCGTGACCGTGCCGTTGGCGTTGCTGCTGCACCAGCGCGGGGCCTGGGACATTGACGAGCCGATCGCCCGCTGGCTCGACGGCGCGCCCGGGTCGACGGTCACCATCCGCGGCTGCCTCACCCACACCTCCGGGCTGGTGGCGCACCGGCCGTTCTTCGCCACCTGCCCCGATGCCGCCGCCATCCGGCGCGCCGTGGTGTCAGAGCTGGCCACCGTGAGCGGTGGCCCCGTCTGCTACAGCGATCTCAACTTCATGCTGCTGGGCTGGGCCATCGAGAACTGCGCCGGCGAGCGGCTGGATGCGCTGGCGGAGCGGGAGGTCTTCCGGCCGCTCGGCATGGCCAGCACCGGGTTCCGGCCCGCCGTCGGCCGGGCGGCGATCGCGGCGACCGAAGCCAGCGGGGACGAGGGGGACCGGCCCGGCCTGATCTGGGGACAGGTCCACGACGGCAACGCGTTCGCGCTTGGCGGGGTCAGCGGCCACGCGGGGGTCTTCGCGACCGCCGCCGACCTCGGCAGGTTCACGGCCGCGCTGCTGACCCCCGGCCGTCACCCGGTGCTGGGTCCGGCCGCCATTGCGCTGATGTCCTCGCGGCACGCGGCGGTGGGCGAGGACGTGCGGGCGATCGGGTGGCGGCTGCGGCCAGCGGGCTGGGGCAACTGGCCGGCCAGCACCCTCTGGCACACCGGGTTCACCGGCACCTCGCTGCTGGTCTCGCCGCCCCTCGGCGCGGCCGTCGTGCTGCTCACCAACGCCGTCCACCCCGCCCGGCGGCCTGCCGAGACCGCGGCCCTGCGGGCGCAGGCCCACCGCGCCGTGCGGCGCGCGATCGCGAAGGCC
>DASQSC010000060.1:0-2131 GCA_035642555.1 Streptosporangiaceae bacterium
TCGAGCGACCCGTCCTCCTTCCGGAACCAGACATTCCATTCGTCGTAGGCGATCCGGGGCGGCCGGGCGACCTTCTTGGCGTAGGCGGCGCGCTCGATCTGGGCGCGGGCGCACCGGATCGCGCGCTCCGCCTGGTGCGGCTGGAGCACGTTGGTCCAGTAGTCGTCGGACCCGGTGTAGATGTGCAGCGAGTACAGGTCCACGAGCGGGACCAGGCCGTCGGTGACGACCCGGTCCCACTCGCTCCAGCCGTTCATGCCGCAGCCCACCAGCACCGCGTCCGGGTCGAGCATCTTGATGGCCCGTGCCCAGCGGGTGGCCGTCCGCACGTACTCGTCCGCGCACAGCGCCCCCACCTGCCAGTCGCCGTACATCTCGTTGCCCAGGCCCCAGTACCGGACCCGGTAGGGCTCGGGGTGCCCGTTCTCCCGGCGGCGGCGCGCCCAGGCGGTGTCACCCGTGCCGTTGCAGTACTCGACCCAGGCGAGCGCCTCGTCCAGCGTGCCGGTCCCCATGTTCAGGCAGATGTAGGGCTCGGTGCCGAGCTCGCCGCAGTAGCTGATGAACTCGTCGGTGCCGAACCGGTTGCTCTCTTCCCCGCCCCAGGCCAGCTCGGGGCGGCGGGGCCGGCCGCCGGCCGGGCCGATGCCGTCGGCCCAGTGGTAGTTGCTCACGAAGTTGCCGCCCGGCCACCGGAGCACCCCCACCCGCAGGTCCCGCAGCAGCGCGAGCACGTCCTTGCGGAAGCCGCGCTCGTCGGCGAGCGGGGACCCCTCGTCGTAGATCCCGCCGTAGATGCAGCGGCCGAGGTGCTCGATGAAGCCGCCGAAGACCTTGCGGTCCAGCTGCCCGAGCGAGCGGCCGGGGTCAACTGCGATCCGGGTCATGCATCCTCTCCTCCTGGGGTCGCGGGGCTGGCTGGGGTGGCGATGGGGCCGGTGATGACCCGGGCCGGCGGGGACGCGCCGCAGGATGCCCGGATCACCAGCCGGACCGGCAGCCGTACCCGCTCACCGGCCCTGGCGTCGCCGGGCCCGGCCGGAGTACCGGGCCTCGCCTCGCCGGGCCCGGCGGAAGGACCGTGCCCGGGCTCACCGGTCCCGGCGCCGGCGGTGTGCCCGGGCTCGCCGCTGATCCGGCGCAGCAGCAGCTCCACCGCCTGCTCGCCGGCTTCGGCCAGCGGCACATGCACGGTGGTGAGCGCGGGCACCAGGTAGGGGGCGAACGGGACGTCGTCGCAGCCGACCACGGCGACGTCGGCGGGCACCCGCCGGCCCGCCGCAGCCAGCGCGCTGAGCACGCCAATCGCCATCGTGTCGTTGTGCACGAAGATCGCGGTCACCCGGGGCTTGCGGTGCAGCAGCAGGCCGGTGGCCTCGGCCGCCCGGCGGGGCGTCCAGTCGGCCTCGACGACCAGGTCCTCTTCCGGCTCGATGCCGGCTTCCCGCAGCGCGTCCTCGTAGCCGTGCAGCCGGCTGCGCACGACCCGGCGGCGGAACGGCCCGGTGATCGTGCCGATGGCACGGTGGCCGAGCGACAGCAGGTGCCGGGTGGCGAGCAGGCCGGTGTCGCGGTGGTTGGACCCCACCACCGGCACTCCGCCGCCGGGCACGCTGTGCAGGCTCACCGCTGGCACGTACCTGCGCAGCAGCTCCGCGACCTCCGCGTTCTCTTCCAGTTGCGGGGCCGCGGCGATGACCCCGTCGACCCGGCGCTCGATCAGCATCCGCACGATCTCGGCGCCGTCCTCGCCGCCCGTGCCCAGGTGGCCGACCAGCACCGCATGGCCGTGGCGGCGGGCCGCCCGCTCGGCGGCGACGGAGACCTGGGCCAGGGCAACATCGGTCATGTCCGGCGCGACCAGGCCGAGCGTGCTCGTGGTCCGCCGGACCAGGCTCCGGGCCAGCGTGTTCGGGCGGTACCCGAGCTGCTTGGCGGCCTCGATGATGCGGGCCTGGGTCTGCGCCGAGACCCGGACGCTGCCGCCGTTGAGCACCTTGCTCGCGGTCTGGAAGCTGACGCCCGCGCGGGCGGCGACTTCCTTGATCGAGACGTACCGACGTGCCATGTCGTCCCTTGCCGGAGGGGGGTACCGACGTTGAACGAACGTTCGCCTCGAACGGTAGGTCTC
>DASQSC010000061.1:0-6201 GCA_035642555.1 Streptosporangiaceae bacterium
ACGCCGGGGATCTCGTCGCGCGCCGTGACGGCCGGCCCGGCTAGACCCGCGGGAGTCCGCGCCGTCCGGGCCCGGCAGGGCCGCCGGGCTCGCTCCGCGCGGGTCCCCGCGGCTCAGGTCCCGCGGGTCGGGACGGCTCGCCCGGCGCGGATCGGCATTGCCGGTCCACCGCGGGTCCGGACGGCTCGCCCGGCGCGGGTCAGCATCGGACCAGGGGCGGTCATGCCGCGGGTCGGCCGGGCGCGGGTCAGGCGCCGCGCCACGGTCCTGACCGTACGGCGTCCCGCCGGAACGGTCCGCCCGGGATCGCGAGCGGGACCCGGCTGCGCCCGGCCCGGCGACCCGCCGGCCCGGCTGGCCCGCCGGATCCGGCCACGGCCGCTCCGGTTCGGCCACGGGCTGACGGCCGTACGATCCTGCCCCGCCATCCCGCCCGGGCACGTGCCGCGGGGACGGCTCCGCTCTCCCGGGACTCTCCCAGGGAGCGGGATCGTCCCAGCCGAGCGGCCAGGAATCCGCTTCGCCCTGGCGGCGGGTCCGGGAGCCGGGAACACGGCGAAGGTCCTGGGGTGCTGGCGGGCCTCCGTCTCTCATGCTCCCCCTCCCACCAGCCCGGCCTGCGCAGGGAACCGCACGGCTGGGCGGAACCGGAAATCACTTCATCATGCGGCAATGAAGGAGCCGCCCGCAGCGGTTCCGCCCGGCTCGGCGCCCGATTCAGCGCTTTTTGCACGTCAGCGTCCTTCCTCGCCGGGTTCGCGCGGCCATGGCGGCGGCTGTCCGCCACGGGACACGCCTTACAGTGACATAGGGCGGCACCTGCTGCCGGAAGGGAACCCGATGCCCAACCCGAATCGGGGTGGCGGCCATCAGGGCCGCAGCAGGCGGCGCCGCGAACAGCAGCAGGCCCGCGAGGAGGCACGGCGCAAGCTGGCCGAGACGCAGCGGCAGCAGCGCTCCCGTCAGCTACGAATCCGCGCTCTCATCGGGGCGGGAGCATTGGCGGTGGCGGCGGTGATCGCGGTGCTGGCGGTCACCCTGGGCGGCGGCAACGCCTCGTCGGGCACCAGCCATTCCGGCGCCGCCGCCGGCGGGGCGCCGCACCCGGCGCAGGGCGCGACGGTGGACGGGATCGCCTGCCAGACCAGCGAGCAGACCGCCTATCACATCCACGCCCACCTGGCGATCTTCGACCACGGGACGAGCCGGCCGGTGCCGGCCGGCATCGGCATACCAGGGCCGCAGCAGCGGGCGAACGGCTTCGTGACCGGCGGCAAGTGCCTGTACTGGCTTCACACCCATGACAGCAGCGGGATCATCCACGTCGAGTCGCCGACCCAGCGGGTCTACACGCTGGGTCAGTTCTTCGACGTCTGGGGCCAGCGGCTGACCCGCGACCAGGCGGGCACCGCCAAGGGCGCCCTCACCGTGTTCGTCAACGGCAAGCGGTTCGGCGGCGATCCGCGCGGCATCAAGCTGCTTCCCCACGAGCGGATCCAGCTGGATGCCGGCACGGTCACCCCGCCCCGGCCGTTCACCTTCCCCGCCGGGCTGTGAGCAAGGTCCCCTTGACGTCACCCGGGATATGTCTACGATGAGAGTATCCTGCCGACGGTATACAATCGCTACTGCGCGCCGACGGGCGCGGGCCTCGTGTGCGAGCCTCCGGGCACCGCGCCTGCCAGCGCCCCTCCGGCCATGCCGTCGGCGCCACGACGACGCCGAGGAGAGAGAGCATGACCCTATCCGGCAGCCGGCGGCGGGCTTCCCGCGCCTTCCCCCCGGACCCGCCCGGGCGGCGCGCCACGGGCAGGGTGATAAGCCCTCGTGAGCGAAGGGATGGATGAGAATGTCTGTCGGTGCCGTTGACATCACCTACCGGGGTATCTTCCAGAAGAACCTCGCGGGCGTCATCACCAAGGAACTCGTGAAGGCGTCCCGCCGGGACGAGAAGGTGGGCGGGACCGTTCAGCGGTACGGGGACTCCCCCGAGCGCAACGGCATCCCGGCCAAGCAGTTCTCCGTGATCGCCGACGACATGGACGAGCTGCGGGTCGAGATGACCAAGTACGAGCCGGAAAACGTCGTCGTGGTCTGCGTGATGGACGACACGATGTGCAAGGGGATCGAGTCCTGGGCCTGGTACGGTGTCCGGCCCATCAACCTCAACCTGGCTCCCGGCGGCACACTGCTGGTGATCTCCCGCCAGTCCCCGGACGAGCTGCTGCGCTGGATCCCCCGGCGGGACCATGACTGGAACCTGGCGATCCTCCCCGGCGAGCCGTCGTTCGGCGGGCTGTGGGTCTACAACGACGACGGCACCGACTACCGCACGATGGGCGCGGTGTCGCGGGTCACCGGCGGCCTGGTCGCGCTGGAGAGCCTGATCGCCCAGGCCGCCGGCGGCGCCGACGGCGAGCTGCGGGCCAGCCAGCTGCGCGACGGCTATGACTCGGTGACGGTGCACCCGGTGGCAGCCGGCGTCGGCGCCGAGGACACCTACGTGCCGGTGGAGATGCCCGACTGGACCCAGATGCGCGAGGGCCTGGTGATCCCCGCCGTGGAGCGGGGCAAGACCAACAAGCTGTTCATGAAGTACCCGACCCGCACCGCGCGCCCGCTGGTCAACTTCGACACCTGCGTGAAGTGCCAGATCTGCTACACGGTCTGCCCGGACGAGTGCTTCATCCCCACCCCGGAGGGCCACTACGACATCGCCTACCAGAGCTGCTGCGGGTGCGGGATCTGCGCTCAGTCCTGCCCGGTCGGCGGTTGCATCGAGATGGTGAGCGAGTCGGTCTTCGACGACAACAACCAGCTCTACAGCCTCTACGAGAGCGACAAGACAGCGTACGAGGAGCTCCGCGAGGAGAAGCTGGAGAAGGCCGGCGGCCCCATCCCCCACTACGGGATCTACTGACGGCCCGGCTGGCGCCAAGGAAGGACTGCCATGACGACGACGGAGCAGACACCCGCCCCCGCCAGCGCGACGCCGGCAGAGCGGGAAGAGATCATGACCGGCTGCGATGCCGTGGCACAGGCGTTGCAGCTGCTGGACGTGGACGTGCTGGCGGGTTACCCGATCCGGCCCTACGACAGCGTGATGACGGCGGTCAGCAAGATGATCGCCAACGGCCAGATGGACGCGGAGTTCATCGTCGCGGAATCCGAGCACTCGCAGTTCGAGATCGGCAAGCACGCCTCGCTGGTGGGCGCCCGCTCCTTCATCGGCTCGGCCGGCGTGGGCTGGATGTACGGCATGGAGGCACTGGTCGTCACCGCGTCCCTGCGGCTGCCCGTGGTCGCCCTCGTGGGCAACCGGGCGCTGGATGACCCGGGCGCCTTCGGCGTCGAGCACAACGACGCGCTGATGGTCCGCGACACCGGCTGGCTGCTGTACTGGACGGAGACGGCCCAGGAAGCCCTGGACATGACGCTCATGGCCTACCGGGTCGCGGAGGACAAGCGGGTGATGCTGCCGTGCGCGCTGTCGATGGACGGCGCGTTCCTCACCCACAGCCAGCACATCGTCCGGGTACCTGACGCCGAGCCGGTGGGCCGGTTCGTCCCGCCCTACGAGCTGGGCGACCGGCAGTTCCACCCGGACAACCCGATCTCCATCGCGCCGCAGTTCAACGAGGACTGGGTGATGGAGGCGCGGCGCCAGTCCGACGCGGCGATGCGCCGGGCGCGGGACGTGATCGCCGAGGCGACCGCGGACTTCCACCGGGTGTTCGGCCGCGGCCCGGATGACCCGTTCGTCGAGTCCTACCGGATGGAGGACGCCGAATACGCGCTCATCGGCATGGGGACCGTCGGCATGGTCGGCAAGGTCGCCGTGGACCGGATGCGCGAGCAGGGCAAGAAGGTCGGCTTCATCCGGGTGAAGTGGTTCCGGCCGTTCCCGCGGCCCGAGCTGCGGGCGCTGCTGCGCAACGTCAAGGGCGTGGGCATCGTGGACCGCGACTACTCCTTCGGGTCCAACTCCCAGGCCGGCGTGATGTACACCGAGATCGCCGCCGCGCTGTACCCGGAGCCGCGGCGGCCCGTCATCGTGCCGTTCATCGCCGGGCTCGGCGGCCGCGAGGTCTCCGCCGAGAACATGGCCGAGATGCAGGAAATCACGGAGGAAGTCACCGCGCGCGGCGAGCAGGACGCCAGCTGTCAGTGGATCGGCGTGCGCGGGCCGGATACCGATCCGAGGTACGACGCGAACCCGCAGATCACCGAAGGGGGTGCGCGCTGATGGCCGCACCGGAACTGACAATCCCCGACCTGGACATCAACCGGCGGCTCACCGTCATGCCGCTGGAGGAGCTCTACGCCTCCGGCCACCGCACCTGCCAGGGCTGCGAGAGCGCCCTGGTGATGCGGTACATGGCGAAGGTGGCCGGCCCGCGGACCCTGGTCACAGGGACCACCGGCTGCATGTACGTCGCTAACACCAGCTACAACTCCACGCCCTGGGCGCTGCCGTGGGCGCACACCCAGCTGGGCTCGGCCGGCTCATCGGCCATCGGCACCGCCGCGGCGCTGAAGGTGCTGATGCGCAAGGGCAAGATCCCCGACGAGCGCGTCAACGTCATCGCGTTCTGCAGCGATGGCGGCGGCGGTGACATGGGGCTGGCCACGCTGTCGGCGGCGATGCAGGACACCCGCTACAACCTGCTCATCCTGCTGTACGACAACGAGTCCTACGCCAACACCGACATCCAGGCGTCCGGGATGACCCCGTGGGGGGCGGTCACCGCGTTCACCCCCTCGGGGAAGGAGAAGCGGATCACCCACCACCGGTGGAAGAAGAACGTGCCGGCCCTGCTCATGGCCGGCCACCCCACCGGCCGCTACTTCGCCAACACCTCATCGGGTTTCGGCATGGACCTGATGGAGAAGGTACGCACCGCCCTCGACATCGGCGGGCCCACCTTCGTCCAGACCCACGACCCCTGCCCCAAGGGCTGGGACTACGACCCGCGCATGTCGCACGAGCTGGCGGTGATGGCGGTCGAGTGCGGGATCACCCCGCTGTGGGACTGCCTGGAGGGTGAGCTGCGCTACCAGGGCCTCACGCTGCAGCAGGTGGAAGGCAAGGTCCGGCGCCGGCCGGTTGCCGACTACCTGCGCCGGCAGGGCCGATTCGCGCACTTCGCGGACGAGGACATCGACTACTTCCAGGCCCGGATCGACGAGATGTGGGAAGAGTGGATCCTGCCCGGGGTGCTCCGGATCAAGCAGACCCCGCTCGGCCGGCTTCCCACCACCTCGTCCCGTCCGGCGGCCGCCGTGGCCGCCCCCGAGCCCACCGCTGGAGGCCACCGTGGCTGAACTGCTCCCCGGCGCCCCCGTCACCGACCTCCATGCGCTCGGCCCGGCCGAGGAACTGGCCGGGTACCAGGCGCGCGGCGGGTACGAGGCACTGCGGTCGGTCCAGGCCGCGGACCCCGCTGAGATCATCGCGGCGGTGCGCGAGGCCGGGCTGACCGGCCGCGGCGGGGCCGGCTTCCCGGCCGCCGCCAAGTGGGAGGCCGCCCGTCAGCACCCCGGGCCCAGGTACCTCGTGGTCAACGCGGCCGAGGGCGAGCCGGGCTCCTACAAGGACCGGCACCAGCTGGCCCGGGCGCCGCACCAGGTGCTCGAGGGCACGCTCATCGCCGCCCGGGCCGTCGACGCCGCCGAGGTCATCGTCTACATCAACAGCGAGTTCCAGGCCGCGCACGATGCCCTGGCCAGCGCCATCGAGGAACTGCGCGTCGCGGGCCTGGCAGGGACGCTGCCGCCGATCCGGCTGCTGCTGGAGAACCACGTCTACATCGCCGGCGAGGAAACAGCCCTGCTCGCCGTGCTCATGGGCCGGCCCGCCTGGCCGTGGCCGAAGCCGCCCTACCCCACCGAGCGCGGCTACCTCGACCGGCCGACCGTGGTCAACAACGTCGAGACGCTCGCTCACGTGCCGGTGATCCTGCGCCGCGGCGCCGACTGGTACCGCGAGCACCAGCCCGCGCTGTTCTCCGTCACCGGCGACGTCGCCCGGCCCGGCGTGTTCGAGCTGCCGCTCGGCATCCCGGCGCGGGAGCTGATCAGCCAGGCTGGCGGCCCGCTGCCGGGCGACCAGGTGGCCGCGATGCTGCCGGGCGGGTACTCGCTGCCCTGGCTGAAGCCGGACCAGTTCGGCGTGGCGCTGGAGCCGGAGGCGCTGAAGGC
>DASQSC010000062.1:0-6630 GCA_035642555.1 Streptosporangiaceae bacterium
CATGATCGTGCTGCTGCTGTTCGTCTACCCGCTGCTGAGCGCGGGCCGGCTGGTCGGGACCGACCTGACCCAGGCGGTCCCGCTGAGCGCGGCCGCGGCGCTGGGAGCGCTGGCGTTCGGGCACGTCGAGTTCGGGGTGACCGCCTCGATCGTGATCGGGAGCGTCCCGGCGGTCGTGATCGGCTCGTTGCTCTCGTCGCGGGCGCCGGACCGCTACATCAGGCCGATCATCACCTTCGTGATCTTCGCCTCCGGCCTCAAGTACGTGGGCGTGGGCACCACGGCGCTGGGCCTGATCCTGTGCGCGGTGGTGCTGGCCGGCGCCGGGTACTGGCTGGCAAAGGCGCAGCCGTGGCGGAACGGCTGGCGGCAGGCGCTCGCCGCTCCCGCCGATGGCCGTCCGCCCGCCGCCCGCTCCGGCATGGCCAGCCCCGGCATGGCACAGGCAGCCCAGCCCGAGCCGGCCGAGTCAAGGGCGGACGGCTAGCTACCGGCCCCGGGCAGGCCCGCGTCAAAGGCCGCCGTCCAGGGGCGGAGCTTCTCGGGGTTGCGTATCACCCAGATGATCGCCAACCGGAGGCCCAGCACCATGACGTTCCTGCGAAACGGGGAGGCGGTGGCGGGCTGAGGAGGCCAGTTTGCGGCACGCCGCCTCCTCATCCTCAACGCAGAGCCCGAACCGGGCCGCGGCACCGTGCTGCTGCTGCGCGAAGCCATCGGATTCTGACCCCCGGGGCAGGGGGGGATCAGCTCGCCGTCCGCACCGTCAGCCGCTGCGTGCCTGCCGGGTGCGGGACGGCGACTTCCACCGCCTGTCCCCGGCTGGTGGCCACGACCTGGTAGGGCACCGGCGAGCCGTTCAGGGTGACGGACTGCGGCTTCGCCCCGCCGGCCAGCACCGCGCCGATGGTCAGCGCCGGGCCGGGCACGCCGGTCACGGTGGTGGTGTAGGTGCCGCCCTGCCTGCTGACGGTCTCGTCGATGCTGCCGGCGCCGACCCGCAGATCCCGCACCGACAGGCCGGGCCAGCCCGCCGGCACCTCGGGGACCACGCTGACGGTCCGGGCCGGGATGTCGGGGCTCACGCCGAGCAGGTCGTTCACGACCGTCCACAGCAGCCCGTAGGACGACCAGGCCTGCATCACGTTGGCCCGGCTGGTGAACGCCTCGAACGGGTCGTACTGGGCACTGGCCGCCAGCTCGGGCAGCGAGCCCGGCATCTCGACCGTCAGCTGGCTGGCGACCTTGTCCAGGTCGGAAACGGCCTGGCCGGTTCGTCCGTAGTTGGCCTCGCTGACAGCCAGTGCCCCGGTGCCGAGCAGGTAACAGGTCTGCCCGCCGACGCCGGATGGCCCGCCCACGCCGTTCACGAACAGCCCGCACGACCCGGTGAAGGCCGGGCCCTCCACCTGCCCGAGGGCCGCAGCGGCCTTGTCGGCCGGCGCGATGCCCTGCTCCATCGGGGCGATGCTGGTCCACCACCGCTGCTGGAGCTGATCGCCGGCGGCGGAACAACTCCCGCCCGCCGCCACGCACAGCGAGTCGGCGTACAGGTGCTGGCTGGCGATCCACCACTGGTCGAACGCCGACTGCATGGCGTGCTGGCGCTGGGCAGCCCAGCTGGCGGTGGCGGAGTCGCCGGTGGCGACGGCCATGTCGTGCAGCACCCCCAGCGACTGGATCATCTCCGCCGCGGCGTCGACCGGCTCCCCGCCCAGCGCGGGGTTCTCCACGATCCCGTCGCCGACCGGCCACAGCTTGTCCGGCCCGGTCGCGAGCCCGGCCAGGTAGTGCTCGCCCGCCTTGATGAAGTCGTAGTTCGCCCGCAGGAACGAGCTGTCGCCCGACCACTTCCAGATCAGCCCGGCCGCGATCGCGAACTGGGCGGTCTCGTTGATGTCGCCCGGTGCAGCGTTGTCGCCGTAGTACACGTCGCCGGTGGACATGACCTCGTGCACCACCTTGCCGGTGCCGCCGTTCACGATCTGCGACACCGTGCGCATGCTGTTGAGCTGGTCGATGGCCGGCTGCCACTGCCCGCTGGCGGCGAGCCCGTAGCTGCTGTAAGCGCCGTCGGTGCCGAAGAACTCGGCGTAGTCCGGGTAGGCCGCGTCGATGCCGGACAGCTTCTGCACGGTGGCCAGCGGCGCCGGGTACACGGTCCCGGCCTTGGTGTCCCTGATGACCGCGTCGGTGATGGTTCGGCGCATGTCAGCCAGGTTGAGCTTGCTCCACAGCAGCGCCTGCTGCACGCCGGCGTCCGGCAGCTGGACGTCGGTCTGCGCGGCCACCGCGTCCCGCTCGGCGATCTTGTGCTGCAGCAGCCCGGCCGGGTCGGCCAGCCCGGTGTGCAGCGCCGACAGCGCGGCCGCCGGGCCCGCCTGCGAGCCGGACACGCCCAGCCACAGCGTGGTGCCGCCCGCCGGCACCGGCAGCGACCAGGTCAGCTCGCCGCCACGGCCGTTGCTGCCGAACGCGGACTGCTGGTCGGCCGGGGTCGGCCCCCAGAAGTTGTCCCCGGTTGCGACGCCGCCCGGCGGCACGCTGGCTCCCACGTCCGCGTACCAGTTGGTCTGCTGCTCGCCGAACTGCAGCACGCCGTTCCCGGCGGAGACGGTGTTGGGATGGTTGAACTCGCCGAATGTGGGCGTGCTCCCCGACCAGGGGTAGGCGGCCGCGATCTGGCTGTGCGCGTCGGCGGCCAGGCTGACGGTCGTGGCCTGCCCGTCAGCGGGCACGAGGGTGAGCCCGAACAGGGCGGCCTGCAGCCCGTCCGGGGCGAACTCGGTGAGGACCGGCCGCAGCCCGCCGGTCACCGGGAACGTCAGCCGCACGAAGCCCGGGCCGCTGGTATAGGTGCTGGCCGAGTCCAGCCAGCTGCTGCCGACCCGGAACCACATCCCGTCCAGCAGCTTGGCCGGCGGCGCCCAGACCCCGCCCATCTGGCCGGTGATGTGCCAGCCGATCGGCGGGAACGTGCCGTCCTCGGCTCCGACCACGTAGGCGCGGGTGCCCGCGGCCACGAACCGCCGCAGCGGCAGCTGGGAACTGGCGGAGATGACCGGCGCGGCGCCCGCGCCCGGCACGGCCGCCCCGGCCGCGGCTGCGGCCGTACCGCCTGGCGCGGCACCAGTCCCGCCTGGCGCGGCACCGGTCCCGGCCGCCGCGCTGGTTCCGGCCGCGAGCAGCCCGGCCGCGGTCACGATCGTCGCGACGAGCCCTAAGCTCCGCACCCGCCATCTGGTCATGGAGACTCCTTCGCGCAGGCGCTCACCCGGGGTCGCCGGGCGCCCGCATTTTCCGGAACGGTTGCCGTCCATGGCAGCGGGGCGAATCGGCCGGATGTCCGCTGCGGCGGCAGTGAACTGGGGTGACAACGGCGAAGGTACCCGTGCCGGGAGCGGGACGGGCGGAAGGGCGGGCTGGATAAGTTCAGCGCGGACCCACCTTCGGCAAGCAGAGCACCGTTCATTCATCTTCGGCAGGCCGACGCCGGCCGTCAAGGCCATCGACGCGGCTCACGGCCGCTGCCTATGATCGGCGTGACCTGGCGGCCGGAACGAGGGAAATGGCCATGGCACTGCCTGACCTGAATGCCATCATTGAACAGCATCTCGCCGCATTCGATAAGCCAGGCGTGCTGTCCGTACGTCCCGGTTTCCGGGTCAGGGACAACTGGCTGACCGACACTCCGGCCATCGTGGTGACCGTTCGGGAGAAAAGGCGGCACCTCCCGGAAGCGGAACTGCTGCCGCGCGAGGTGGCCGGTGCCGGTGTGGACGTGCGGGAGGCGTCCGGCCGGAAGGTGCTGGAACTGGAGCGGCCGGAGGAATACGCGGCGCAGCTCCGGCTGGCGCCGGATACCGGGTCGGTCCCGCATTTCCCGGACGAGCGGACGCTGGCGGGCGCGCATCCGGCAGCGGCCGCGTCCGCGCACGTCCGGCTGGCCGCGATCGCCAAGCCGGAGCTGCCGTACTCAGGCCCGGCCGGCGTGAGCCTGGCGCCGGTCGAGGCGGCCGTGACGCTGCGGCTGAGCGCGAGCCCCGACACCGGCTGGGCGGTGCTGCGGGACTTCCTGGCCGGGACGACCCGGTCGCTGACCGTCGGCCTGTACGACTTCACGGCCGCCCATGTGCTGACGGCGGTGACCGGCAGCCTGGCCGGGAAGCAGCTGCAGCTGGTCCTCGACCACCCGCCGAAGAACCCGACCGCCGACCAGACGGACGCCGCCACGGTCGACGCGCTGCGCCATGACCTGCCGGGATTCACCCAGGCGTGGGCGCTCACCAGGCTGGACAAGGACGCGACCGCCTGGATCTACCCCACCTCCTACCACATCAAGGTCGCCGTCAGGGACGCCGCGGCGGTGTGGCTGTCCAGCGGCAACTGGAACAACTCGAACCAGCCCGACATCGACCCGCTGACCGTCGCGGCGGACGCGCAGCACGCCCGGCACCGCGACCGGGACTGGCACGTGGTCATCGAGCAGCCGCAGCTGGCGCAGGTGTTCGAGGCCTACCTGCGTAACGACCTGTCCGTCGCCGCTGCCCACAACGGGCAGCCGGAGCAGCCAGGGCCGCCGCTGCCGCCGCCCGGTCCCGGGAGCACGCAGACGCCGCCGTTCAGCGAGTTCTTCCCGGCCGCGACGGTCAACGGCACCATCAGGATCGTCCCGCTGCTGACGCCCGATCCCGGCGTCTATGCCGGCGCGGTGCGCAGCCTCATCGCCGCTGCCACCAAGACCCTGTACCTGCAGTTCCAGTACATCGAGCTGCCGAAGACGACCGATGCCACCTCGCAGGGCTTCGTTGACCTGGTCAGCGCCGTGATCGAGCGGCAGCGGGCCGGTCTGGACGTCAAGATCATCATGAGCGAGTTCGAGACGGCCGGCTACCTGGAGCAGTTGCAGGCGATGGGCCTCGACGTGACCGGCAGCGTCAAGATCCAGAACAACGTCCACAACAAGGGCATCGTCGTCGACGGCCAGTCGGTCCTGGTCAGCAGCCAGAACTGGTCAACCGACGGCACCTTGTACAACCGGGATGCCGGTGTCATCATTCACGATCAGACCGCGGCCGGGTACTTCCAGCAGATCTTCCTGCACGACTGGGAGCACCTCGCGGCGCAGCAGGTGCAGCCGGACTGAGGAAGGGGCGGCGTGCGGCTGATCGTGGTTGGCTCCGGGATCACCGGCAGCGCCTGCGCCTACGCCGCCGCCCGGCTGGGGGCGGAGGTCACGCTGGTCGACGCCGGCCTGCCGGGCCAGGCCACCGCGGCGGGCGCGGGGATCATCTGCCCGTGGACGAACGGGGCGCCCGGCTCCGCCAGGTACGACTTCGCCTGCGCGGCGGCGCGGGCGTACCCGCAGCTGGTCGCGGAGCTGGCAGAGCACGGCGAGACCGGCGTGTCCTACCGCCAGACCGGGGCGCTGGTGCTGGCGGAGACCGGCGGCCAACTGGAGCGGATCAGTCAGGTACTGGCGGCCCGGCGGGCCGGCGCCCCCGAGATGGCCGAGGTCCAGGCCCTCACCAGCGAGGAGGCGCGGCAGCTGTTCCCGCCGCTGCGCCCCGGGCCGGCCGCTGTGCACATCGGGGGCGCCGCGCGGGTGGACGGCCGCCGGATGGCGGCTGCGCTGACCCGGGCCGCCGCCAGGAACGGGGCGGTGAGCAGGACCGGCGAGGCGGCGCTGACCTGCCGGGACGGCCGGGTGACCGGCGTGGTGGCCGGCGGCGAGCTGATCGAGGCGGACGCGGTGGTGGCCGCCGCCGGGGCATGGAGTGCATCCTTCCTGGCCGCGGCCGGGGTCACGGTCCGGGTGAGCCCGCAGCGGGGGCAGATCGCCCATATCTCGCTCCCCGGCGCCGACACCGGCCGCTGGCCGGTGGTGCTGCCCCTGGGCAGCGACCACTACCTGCTCGCGTTCGACGATTCCCGGGTGGTTGCCGGTGCCACCAGGGAGACCGGCGCCGGCTTCGACCTCCGCGTGACGCCGGCCGGGGTGCACGAGGTGCTGACGCAGGCCCTGGCCGTCGCGCCGGGCCTGGGCTCTGGAACTCTGCTGGAGACCCGGGTCGGCTTCCGGCCCGCGGGCCCCGACGACCGTCCGCTGCTCGGCCCGGTGCCCGGGATCGGCGGGCTGATCGTGGCCACCGGCCTGGGCGCTTCCGGGCTGACCATGGGCCCCTACGCGGGCGAGATCGCCGCCCGGGCGGCCCTCGGCCTGCCGGTGCCCGTCGACCTGGCGCCGTTCGATCCGGTCCGCTAGCCGGTGCCGCCGAGGGCGATCAGCACGACCGACCCGGCGGCCAGCAGCAGCCCGGCCAGCCGCACCAGCGTGAGCCGCTCTCCCAGCAGCACCCGGGCCAGCATGATCGTCCCGGCGGGGTACAGCGACGTGATGACCGCGGTCACCGCGAGCAGCCCGGCGTGCGTGGCGAGGAAGAAGCAGGCGGTGCCCGCCACCCCGGCCACCCCGGTGAGCGCCGCCAGCGGCAGGGTGCCGGCCGGCGGCAGCCGCAACTGCCCGGTGACCACGCCCGCGCCCGCGGCAACCGCCAGCGCGGTGAGCTGTGCCACCAGCACCGGCCACAGGCCAGCGCCGGGCCCGGCCCGGCTGAGGCCGATGAAGTA
>DASQSC010000063.1:0-8169 GCA_035642555.1 Streptosporangiaceae bacterium
CGGCGTGCCGCTCGGTGACGGCACCGAGGTCTACCCGGAGCTGATCCTGGTCGGCCGGAGCGAGCAGCGGCTGGCCGCCATCGCACGGCGGCACGGGCTGGACCGGTGGTCGGCCAGCCTGGACCAGGTGCTGTCCGACCCTGCGGTCGGGATCTACTTCGACGCCCAGCTGACCAGCGCCCGGGAAGCCAGCCTGGCCCGCGCCATCGAGGCCGGGAAGCATGTGTACACCGAGAAACCGGTGGCCGGCTCGCTGCCGGGGGCGCTGCGGCTCGCCCGGCTCGCGAGCGAGGCGGGGATCGTGCACGGCGTCGTCGCCGACAAGCTGTTCCTGCCGGGGATGATCAAGCTGCGCCGGCTGATCGGCGACGGCTTCCCCGGCCGCATCCTGTCGGCCCGGCTCGAGTTCGGTTACTGGGTGTTCGAGGGCGACGGGATCACCTGCCAGCGGCCGTCCTGGAACTACCGGGCCGAAGACGGCGGGGGCATCGTGCTCGACATGTTCCCGCACTGGCATTACCTGCTGACGGACCTGCTCGGCCCGGTCACGGCCGTGTACGCGCGGCAGGCCACCCATGTGCCGCGGCGGTGGGACGAATCCGGCCGGCCCTACCAGGTGACCGCCGGCGACGCCGCGTACGCGGTGCTGGAGTTCGGCGGCGGCGCGATGGCATCGGTCAACTCCTCCTGGGCGGTCCGGCCGAACCGCCGCGAGCTGCTCGAACTCCAGCTGGACGGGGTGGCGGGCAGCGCCGTCGCCGGGCTGTGGCACTGCGCCGTGCAGCACCGGGTGTCCACGCCGCGGGCGGTGTGGAACCCGGACCAGCCCGACCCGGCCGACTACCGGGCGCAGTGGGCCGAGGTGCCGGACAACGCTACGTTCGGGAACGGCTTCAAGGCCCAGTGGGAGCTCTTCCTCCGGGCCGCGGCCGAGGGCAGGCAGGTTCCCTGGGACCTGGCGGAGGGCGCCCGGGGCGTGCAGCTCGCCGGGCTCGCCTCGCAGTCGTCCGCCGAGGGCCGCCGGGTCGAGGTGCCGGAGCTGGTGATCTGAGGTGACCGCCGCCTCCGTCGCCCTGCCCGGCCGGGACCGGCCGCTGATCATCAGCGAGCCCGGCTGGGCCGCCGGCTATCCGCCGCCGGTGTCGCGGAGCGTGTATGCCGCCGCGCACGTCGCCGCCACCGCTGACGGCGGCATCGACTGGGAGTCCACCCTCGGGTTCCGCGATCATCTGTGGGCGCACGGCTTCGCGGTGGCCGAGGCAATGGACACCGCGCAGCGCGGCATGGGGCTGACCTGGCCGCGGGCGCGGGAGCTGATCGAGGCGACGGCGGCGCGGGCCGCCGCCCGCGGCGCGGTGGTCGCCGCCGGGGCGGGCACCGATCAGCTGCCGCCCGGCGAGCACCCGCTGCCGGCCATCGTGGCCGCCTACGAGGAGCAGCTCGGCGCGGTCGAGGCGGCAGGCGCGCAGGTGGTGCTGCTGGCCAGCCGGGCGCTGGCCGCCAGTGCCCGGTCGGCGCGGGACTACCTGGACGTCTACGGCCACCTGTTGCGCCAGGCCCGGCAGCCGGTCATGGTGCACTGGCTGGGCGAGGCGTTCGACCCGGCGCTGCGCGGCTACTGGGGCGGCGGGGACTTCCGCTCGCGCGCTGACATCGTGACCGAGCTCGTCGACCGGGCCGGCGGCCAGGTGGCCGGGATCAAGCTGTCGGTGCTCGACGAGGCCAGCGAGGTGTCGCTGCGGCGGCGGCTGCCCGCCGGGGTGCGCCTGTACACCGGCGACGACTTCCATTACGCGGACCTGATCAAGGGCGGCCCGGACGGTCACAGCGACGCGCTGCTGGGCGCGTTCGCCGCCATCACCGCCCCGGCCGCGGCCGCGCTGCACGCGCTGGACGCGGGCGACCTGGCCGGGTACGACGCCGCGATGGGGCCGACGGTGGCGCTGAGCCGGGCCCTGTTCGAGGCCCCCACCTTCCACTACAAGGCCGGCATCGCGTTCCTGGCCTGGCTCAACGGCCTGCAGCCGGAGTTCGTGATGCTGGCGGGGTGCCACCGGCTGCGCCCGCCCGGGCACCTGCTCCGGATCACCGGGCTGGCCGCCGCCGCGGGGGCGCTGGCCCGCCCGGCGCTGGCCGCCGACCGGATCCGCCAGTACCTGCGGCAGGCGGGCCTGACGTGATCGGGCTGGACCGGCTGTCGCTCAACCAGGCCACGGTCCGCGGGCTGGACCTGCCGCAGGCGGCAGATCTGTGCGCCCGGCACGATATCCCCGCCATCGGGCTGTGGCGGGACAAGGTCGCCGAGGCCGGCCTGGACCGCTCGGCCGCCGCCGTCCGCGCGGCCGGCCTGCACGTGTCCAGCCTGTGCCGGGGCGGCTTCTTCACCCACGCCGACCCGGCCGCCCGCGCCGCCGTCCTGGCCGCCAACCAGCAGGCCATCACCGAGGCCGCCGAGCTTGCCGCCGACACGCTGGTGCTCGTCTCCGGCGGCCTGGTTCCCGGCAGCCGCGACCTCCCGCTGGCGCGCCGCATGATCGCTGACGCCATCGGCGAGCTGGTGCCGGCGGCCCAGCGGCTGGGCGTCCGGCTCGGCATCGAGGCGCTGCACCCGATGTTCTGCGCCGACCGCTGCGTGCTGTCCCGGCTGAGCGACGCGCTCGACATCGCGCTGCAGTTCCCGGCCGACGCGGTGGGCGTGGTCGTGGACACCTACCACGTGTGGTGGGACTCGGGCCTGGCCGCGGAGCTGGCCCGGGCACACGGCCGGATCACCGGTTTCCAGCTCTGCGACTGGGTGCTGCCGCTGCCCGCCGACGTGCTGCTCGGCCGGGGCCATCTGGGCGACGGCACGATCGACTTCCGGCAGATCACGGCCGGGGTGCTGGCCGCCGGCTACCAGAGCTACGCCGAGATCGAGATCTTCAGCCAGCAGGTGTGGGACGCCCCGCCGGATATCACCGCTGACATCATCCGCCGCCGCTTCTCGGCCCAGCTCGGCTGATCCCGGCCGGCCGTCATCGTTGACCGGCGCCAGCCGGGGTGCTGTGATTCTGGTGATGTTCTCTGCAAACGCGGCGTTATCGGGCGCCCGCCAGCACCGCTCGCACAGTCGCGGCCCGCGCGGGCCTCCGGTCGCGGCAGGCACCGGCCCGGGCCTGTCATCCTCGTTCGCGTGTTCTGCCCCAAAGGAGCGTCATGTTACCTCGCACCACCCTGCCCAGCCCCCGCCCTGACCGGGCGCCATCCCAGGTGGCACGCCTGGCGTGGAAGGCCGCGGCACTGGCCGCGGCGGCCCTCGCCGCGGTGCTCACCGCCGCCGTACCGGCGCTGGCTTCGCCCGCCGCCCCCGGCTCGTTAGCCGCTCAGGCCCCGGCGCCCGGGGTCACCCAGGTCAGCTCCGACCCGTTCGCGGCAGACAGCGCCCCGGCCGCCGCGCACGCGACGGAGGTGGAGCCGGACACCTTCGCCTGGGGATCGACGATCGTCACCACCTTCCAGACCGGCCGCGTCTTCGACGGCGGCGCCAGCGACGTCGGCTGGGCGACCAGTGTCAATGGCGGCGTCTCGTGGACTCACGGCTTCCTGCCCGCCACCACCACGGCCTCCTCGCCGGCCGGCCCGTTCTTCTCCGCCAGCGACGCGTCGGTCGCCTACGACGCCCGCGACGGCGTCTGGATGACCTCCTGGCTCGGCCTGCACGAGAAGGGCGGCGGGACCGTGGATGTCATGCTCAGCCGTTCCACCGACGGCGGGCTCAGCTGGAGCGCCCCGGTCACGATCGCGGCCACCGGGACCTTCTACGACAAGAACTGGACAGTCTGCGACAACAACTCCGGCAGCCCGCACTACGGCAACTGCTACACCGAGTTCGACAACGCCGGCAGCCGGGACCTGGAGCTGATGTCCGCCTCCACCGACGGCGGACAGACCTGGGGGCCGCCGACCCCGACGGCTGACAACGTGCACGGCCTGGGCGGGCAGCCGGTCGTCCAGCCCAGCGGCCGCGTGGTCGTCCCGTTCGAGGCGCTGGGCGGCCAGATCCGCGCGTTCAGCTCCGATAACGGCGGCCAGACCTGGGGCGCGTCGGTGCTGGTGGCCAGCATCAGCGCGCACCGCGTCGCCGGGCTGCGCACCTCGCCGCTGCCCACCGCGGAGATCAACCGCGACGGCACCGTCTACGTCGCCTGGCAGGACTCCCGGTTCGAGGGCGGCACCGCCAACGACATTGTGCTCAGCACCTCGCCGGACGGGAGCACCTGGTCGCCCGTCAGCCGGATCCCGATAGATCCGGTCGGCAGCAACGTCGATCACTTCATCCCGGGGCTCGCCGTCAACCGCACCTCTGCCGGCAGCAGCACCCAGCTGGCGCTCACCTACTACTTCGACACGAACCCGGCCTGCACCG
Organism: Streptosporangiaceae bacterium; assembly: GCA_035642555.1. Classification (GTDB taxonomy): domain Bacteria; phylum Actinomycetota; class Actinomycetes; order Streptosporangiales; family Streptosporangiaceae; genus JAIRTY01. The sequence continues at coordinate 4,406 of DASQSC010000063.1, forward strand.
GCAGCACCTGCCAGATCCAGGCCGGGTTCACCTCATCCAGCGACAACGGCGCGAGCTGGAGCAAGCCGGTCACGGTGAGCCAGCCGATGCAGCTCGGCTGGCTGGCTCCCACCAGCCAGGGGGTGATGGTCGGCGACTACATCTCCACCTCGTTCCTGGCCGGCCAGCAGCGGGTGATCGGCGTCTTCGCGGCTGGCTTCGCGCCGGCGGCGAGCGGCTCCCTCAACGAGCCGATGTTCGCCGCGCTGGAGCCGCTGCGGGCCGGGGCGAACCGCACCACCACGAGCCCGGCCGTCAACGCCGGCGCTACTGACCTCCCCGACACCGCCTTCTGATTTCCGCTGACCGCCGGGTGGCGCGGCCTCGCGGCCGCGCCACCCGGCCCCCTCGCCAAGCCCGTTCGGAATGCTGATCCCGGCTGGCCGGGGGACGCCACGGGCCAGCCGCGCGGTTACCCGCGGTCCGGCGGCCGGTACTGGCGGCGCAGGTCGCCGAGGTCGGCAAGCTCGCCGAGGTGGTGCAGCTTGCTGCGGCTGATCACCGACCGGACCGCCTGCACCTGGCCGTCGGCGATGTCGAGCACGAACACGTTGACCAGGTGCCCGGCCGGGTCGACGAACATCGCGCCGGGCTGCCCGTTCAGCTCGGCCGGCCGGGCGGTGATCCCGAGCTCACGGTACTGGCTGCTGACGCCGGCCAGCAGCCGGGCCACCCGATCCCGCCCGGCGATAGGACGAGGCCAGGACGGGCTGATCCCGCCGCTGTCCCCGTAGACCACGGCGTCCGCGGCCAGCACGGAGACGAGCGCCTCCATGTTGCCCTCCGCCGCCGCGCTGAAGAACCGGGCGGCGAGTTCGGCCTGCTTCCGGCGGGATGCCTCGAACCTGGGCTTGTGCTCGGTCACGTGCCGGCGGGCTCGCAGCGCCAGCTGGCGGCAGTTCTCCCGGCTCTTGCCGACGATGCCGGCGATCTCGCCGTAGTCGTAGCTGAACACGTCGTGCAGCAGGAAGACGGCCCGTTCCACCGGCGACAGCCGCTCCAGCACCAGCAGGAACGCCATCGACAGCGAGTCGGCCTGCTCGGCGTGCCCGGCCGGGTCGGGTTCGTTGCTGGTCAGCAGCGGCTCGGGCAGCCAGGGGCCGGGGTAGGTCTCCCGGCGGGCACGGGCCGAGCGCAGGTGATCAATGCACAGCCGGGTGGTCACCGCCGACAGGTACGCCTTCGGCGAGCCGACCCCCGCCTGCTGGTCCGGCCGGTCGTGGTAGCGCAGGAACGCCTCCTGCACGATGTCCTCGGCCTCGCTGACGCTGCCCAGCATCCGGTAGGCCATCGCGAACATCACCGGCCGCAACTGCTGGTAGATCTCGGGCGAGGTCATCCGGAGACGGTCTCGATCAGGACCGGGACGTTGTCCGGCTCGCCGGCGCTCAGCCGCTGGCCGGCGGCCGCGACGAACGCCTGGTGGATCTCAAGACCGCCAGCGGAGCGGCCCAGGCGCCGGGCAACCACGGCGGTCGTGCCGGAACCGGCGAACGGGTCCAGCACCACCCCGCCGGCCGGCGAGCATGCCTTGACGAAGAACTCGGCCAGGCCTTCCGGCATCGCCGCGGTATGCCCGCCGGCCCCGCGGTGCTGGTTGTAGGTCTGCGGAACGGAGACCACGTTGCCGGGGTCGGCCCCGCCGCGCAGGTAGGTCTTGGTGCGGTCGCGGCCGAAGCCCGCGCCGGTGTTCCGGCGGCCCAGCCGGTCCAGCTTGCGGCGGCCGATCTCGTCCAGGCCTGTCTTGTACGGGACACGGACGGCATCGAGATCGAAGTGGGGCGTGCTGCCCCTGGCGAACGCGTAGACGTACTCGAAGCTGTCCTTGGTCCGGGGGCCGAACCGGCCCGGCACCGCGTTCGGCTTGGACCAGATGTAGGTTTCCAGCCACCGCCAGCCCAGCTGCTGCAGCGCCAGCACGAGCTGGTACACGTACGGGTGCCGCTGGCCCCGCAGCGGCCCGCCGCTGGCGACCCGGTTCTTGATGTTGAGCACCAGCCACCCGGTGTCCCTGGTGGCCGCCAGCATGGACGTGCCGAACGGCAGGAACCACTCCACGTACCGGTCCGGGTGGATCCGGCTGTAGGCCCGGGCGTCCGCATACGGCGGGCTGGTGAACCACAGGTCAACCGACGCTTCCGGCAGGACCGGCAGCCACTGCGCGCTGTCCCCCCACGTGACGCCCTCGCTGAGCAGGCGGCCTAGGGCCGCGGCGGCGGTGAGCTGAGGGGCTGGCGGTGTTTGCAGGTCCGGCTTTGTCCCCATGTCACGAGGATGGTAACCCGCGGCGTGAGACAGCATGCGGCGCGCCACGCGGCCTTCGTCGTCAGCGCCTGCGGCCCACTCCCCCGGCAATCTTCAGCCGGGTCGGGGCGGCAGGCGCCTCCTGCCGCCACACCTCGACATCGGTCAGCCCGGGCTCGACCAGATCGAAGCCCTCGAAGAAGCCCAGGATCTGGTCCCGGGGCCGGAAGTAGGTCGCTACCGGCGTGCCCGCGGCCACGGCATGCAGCCGGTCCATGGCTTCGGCCTCGCTGTCGCTGCTGAACTGAGAAAGCACCAGGTAGCTACCGCTGCACAGGCGATCGGTGAACTGACGGACGATCCCGGCCGGGTCCTCAGCATCGGAGATCAGATGCAGGACCGCGACGATCAGCACGCCGGCCGGCTGCCCGAAGTCGATCAGCGAGGCGAGGTCCGGATGACCGAGGATCGTCTCAGGCTCGCGGATGTCGGCTCGCACCGAAGCCACCCGGTCGTCGCTGGCCAGCAGCGCCGTGTTGTGGGCCTGCACGATCGGGTCATAGTCGACGTAGACCACCCGGGCGGACGGGCTGGTCCGGCGCGCCGCCTCGTGCACGCTGGGAGAGCTCGGGAAACCGGTTCCCAGGTCGATGAACTGACGGATGCCCGCATCGGCCAGCAGGCGCACCGCCCGGATCGCGAACGCCCGGTTGGCCCGGGCAAGCAGGCGCTGGTCCGGGGCCACGGCCAGGACCTGCTCGGCAGCGGCACGATCGGTCTCATAATTGTCTTTGCCGCCGAGCAGGTAGTCGTAGATGCGCGCCGCGCTCGGCTGCGCCGGATCCATGCTGGGCGGGGCCTCCCGGCACGGCGCCATAGGTCAGCCCGCCTCGTCGAGGGCCGCGGCGACCCGGCGGTGCGCCTCCCAGATCTCCGGGGGCAGGTCGGGGAACTGCTCGAGATGCTGCTCGCGGTACTTCATCTCCTGCTTCCACCGCTCGGTGTCGATCGACAGGACGGCCGCGAGGTCCTCCGACGGGATCGAGACGCCGTCGAGGTCGAGCTCGCCCTCGGCCGGGATGACGCCGACCGGTGTCTGCCTGCCGCGGACCCCTCCTTCCTTGAGCCGCAGCAGCCACAGCAGCGGCCGCAGGTTCTCCCGGTAGCCGGGCCACAGGTAGTGCCCGTCCCCGGGGTCCTTCTGGAACCAGTTGACGTGCGCGAAGATGGGCGGGGTCGCCGCCGAGCCGATGATCTTGAGCCAGTGCGCCGCGTACGCGCCCTCCGGATACGACATGAACGGGCGCATCGACATCGGGTCGTAGCGCAGCAGCCCGTCCACGCCCTCGGCGAGATCGGTGATCGCGCGGATGAGCGGCTCGCGGTCACGCGCCCGGCCGCCGAAGATGATCGCGTCGATCGGCACGCCCTTCGGGTCGTCGAAATCCGGCGCGACGTTCGGCACGTTCGCGAGCGTCGTG
>DASQSC010000064.1:0-6165 GCA_035642555.1 Streptosporangiaceae bacterium
GTCGCTCACCCAGTTCCGTTAGAAGCTGGTGCAGTTGCGGCGGGCGGGTCACGGCGGCGGGCGACGTGCAGGGCGGCCCCCCAGTGCCGCCGAAGCCGGCCGTCCGGGCGGGCGGCGAGCCGCCGCCGGATCTCGCCGTACAGGCGGTCGCGCTGCCACTGCGCCATCGCCAGGTGCCCGGAGAACGTGTCGAGCAGCCGGAGGTAGGAGTCCGCGTCATAGCTGATCTCCCAGTCGTACTGGCGGACCTCAACCTCGCCGAACAGCCCGCTGGCCAGGATGCCGGCGCGTTCGCCGGGCAGCTCTCCGGGCCGGGTCCAGTCCTGGCCGGCTGGCAGCCCCTCGCCGATCTCGTCGTACACATCCTGGATCTCACGGAAGAACGGGTCCCCGCCGTCCGGGAACACGTGCTGCGCGGCCCAGAAGGCCAGCTGCCCGCCGGGCCTCAGCACCTGCCACGCCCGCTGGTACCGGACCTGGGGGTCGACCCAGTGCCACGCGGTGGCGGCGAAGACCAGGTCGAAGGCCGCGCCCGGCGGCGGCCGCCAGGTTTCGAACGGCTCCGCCACGACGCTGACCAGCGGGAACCCGGCGAGGTTGTGCCGGGCGCGGGCAGCGAGCCCGGCGCCGATCTCCAGGCAGGTGATGGCGTAGCCCTGCCGGGCCAGCGGCAGCGTGGCCTTGCCGGTGGCGCAGCCGACCTCCAGCAGCCGGCTGCCGGGCCGCAGGCCTGCCAGCCGGGCCAGGTCGCGGTAGAGCTCGGCCGGGTACTCGGGCCTGGCTTGCTGGTACCGCTCGGCCGCGGTGTCGAAGGTGGCTCGCAGCCGTTCCCGTTCGGTTGGCACGGCGCCCAGCATGCCCTACCGGCCGCGGCGGGTACCGTCGGCAGCATGTGCCGGAACATCACGACGCTTCGCGGCCTGCAGCCGCCGGCTTCGGCGGAAGAGGTGGAGGCTGCCGCCCTCCAGTACGTACGCAAGGTGAGCGGGGTCCAGACCGTTTCTCACCGCACCGAGGCAGCCGTGGAACGGGCCGTGCGCGCGGTCACCGCCGCCACCGCCGAGCTGCTCGCCGAACTGCCGCCCCGGCAGCAGCCGCCGCCGATGCTGCCGCCCCTCCGCCGCCGCGGCGCGGCGGCCGCCCCGCCCCCCGCGCAGGCAGCTCAGTAGCCGCTGCGCTGGTACTGGCCCGTACGGGCGGTACTGGCCCCGGCCAGCGCCTGGGTCGGCGGGGCTCGGCCTGCGCCGCCGGGACGGACGCCGGAGACCGAGCCGGGCAACGGGCTCCTGACGCCAGCCACATGCGCCAGGAGCCCGTTTTTCACCCAGCATCCTGATAAGCGCCATCACGGCGGAATATGTCACCGGCGCGACCGAGTGGTCCGCATGAGCCCGCCGGCTGGGGCATCATCGGGGGCGTCGAGATGGCGCGATGCCGCGCCGGGGTGACAGGAATACAGGAGAGAACGATCGTTCCGGTGCGGACTCGGGCGCGGTATGCGCTGGCCGCCGTCCTGGCAGCGGTGATAGTGCTGGCCACGTCCTCGCTTCCGCCCCGCTCGGGCGGTGCCGGCGGAGCCCGTGAGCGCGCTGCCGGGCGGACCGCCGTCCGGCCAGCGGCACGGCCGGGAGGCCACGGCAATGCCCCCCGCCATGGCGGCGGGGCACGGGGAGCCGGGCGCGGAGTTCATGCTGTCACCGTTTCCCCGGCCGCATTCGGGGCTGCCGCCTCCCGCTGGTTCGCCACCTGGGCCGCGAGCCCGATGGCCCCGTCCCCGGCCGCGCTGACCCGCGCCACCGGCTTCGCGGACCAGACCATCAGGGAGATCGTCTGGGCAAGCGCGGGCGGCCAGGCAGCCCGCGTTCACCTGAGCAACACGTTCGGGACCCGGCCGGTCACGTTCAAGCGGGCCGGCATCGCCGTGTCCGCGGCCGGTCCCGCCATTGCCCGCGGAACCAGCCACTGGGTCAGGTTCGGCGGGCACCGGTCGGTCACGATCCAGCCCGGCGCCGAGGCGGTCAGCGACCCGGTCCCGATGCCGGTCCCGGCCGGGACCAGGCTGACGGTCAGCCTCTTCACCCGCGGGCCGACCGGCCCGGCGACCTACCACAGCGATGCCCAGCAGGTGAACTACGTCTCCGGGCCCGGCGACCATGTGGGCAGCCGCGGCGGGAAAGCGTTCGTCATGCGCACCCGGCACTGGTTCTTCCTGGACGCGGTGGACGTGCAGGCCCCCGCCGCCGCGCCGGGCACGATCGTCGCGTTCGGCGACTCGATCACCGACGGCGTGGGCTCCGCCCTCAGCGGCAACCAGCGGTGGCCCGACGATCTCGCCCGGCGGATGCTCACCGGGCCTCCCGGCCAGGTTCACCCGGTGGTGGACGAGGGCATCGGCGGCAACCGGGTGCTCAACGACTCGCCCTGTTTCGGCACCAGTGCCCTGAGCCGCTTCGTCCGCGACGCCGTCTCCCGGGCCGGGGCGCGGTACGTGATCCTGCTGGAGGGCATCAACGACATCGATCTCGGTCATAAGGCGGGCCGGCCCTGCCTGGGGCCGGCCTCCGACCCGTCCGCGGCGCAGATCATCGCCGGCTACCAGTACCTGATAGCGGCCGCGCACGCGGCGGGCATGAAGATCTTCGGTGCGACCCTCACCCCGTTCGGCGGGTCGGGCTCCGATACGCCGGAGACCGAGGCCAAGCGGCTAGCGGTGAACCGGTGGATCCGCACCAGCGGCGCGTTCGACGGCGTCATCGACTTCGCCCGGGCGGTCTGCGACCCGGCTGACCCGTTACGGCTGCGGCCGGCGTACGACAGCGGCGACCACCTTCACCCCAACGATGCCGGGTACCAGGCCATGGCCGACGCGATCAACCTCGCCATGTTCCGGCGCTGACCGCGCGGTCGCGGCCGCACCTGGTTCCCGCCGCCTACGGTTACCCGGGGCCGGCGGGCTCCAGCACGAAGACCGGGATCTGCCGGGTGGTCCGCTGCTGGTACTCCGCGTACGGCGGGTACGCGGCAACGGCGCGTTCCCACCACTCGTCCCGCTCGGCGCCGGTGACCTCGCGCGCCCGCATGGCCTGCCGGTCCGGGCCGTCCTGCAGTTCCACCAGCGGGTAAGCCCGGAAGTTGTAGTACCAGCCCGGGTTGGCCGGAGCGCCGCCCTGCGACGCCACGGCAGCGTAGCGGCCCTCGTGCTCGACCCGCATCACCGGCGTCTTGCGGATCATGCCCGTGCGGACGCCCCGGTTCGTGATGACCACGACGGGCAGGCCGGTGTCGCGCAGCGTCGTGCCCTCCGTCCCGCCCGACTTCTCGTACAGCTCGACCTGCTCCCGGACCCAGCCCGCCCGGCTTGGTGCGTACTCTCCCTCAATCGTCATGCGCTCCAGTGTCCACCCCCGGCACCCGGCCAGGGCGGCGCGGGCGGCTACTGCTGCCCGCGCCGCCTCAGCGTGACGGCAACCGTGATCAGCAGCGCCGCGACCACCGCCGCGGTGGCGTTGGGGATGGCCAGGAACGCGTCGCCGCTCGCGATGCCGTAGCCGACCCACAACAGGAAGCCCGGGATGAGCAGCAGGAAGTAGCCGACTGATATGTCCCGGGATGACCGCGTGGCCAGCATGCGGCGGATCTGCAAAGCGGGGGACAGGGCCATGACGATTCCCCAGCCTGCCGCTATCGCTCCGAGCATGGTCTGCACCGGCACCGCCTCCCGCGCGAGGATGACCAGCGCGCTCGGCAGTGACCCGTGCTACCGCGCGGATGCGGGCAGGAGCGCAAGCACGGACGTGGGCAGGGTAGGCAGGTTCCGCGTCGGTCCGCAAATCCGGTCTAGCTCCGCAGGCCCAGTGCCTGCAGGTCGGCCCGGAGCTGGGGGGCCGACGTGAACCGCAGCGCGGTCAGGCCCAGCTCGCCGGCGGCCGCCACGTTCGGGGGCGAATCGTCGATGAACACGGCGGCGCCGGGGTCCAGCCGGTGCCGTGCCAGCAGGATCTGGAAGATCTTGCGGTCCGGCTTGGCCACCCCCTCGATGCCCGAGATCACGTGCCCGTCGAACCATTCCAGGAAGCCGAAGCGCCGCCGCCGGAGCGGGAACGTCTCCCGTTCCATGTTGCTGAGCGCGTAGCAGCGGACGCCGGCGGCCTTGAGCGCGCCCAGGATCTCGACGGTCTCGTCGAACTGGCCCGCGATCATCTCCTCGCCGCGCTCGGCCCAGGCCATGATCAGGTCCCGGTAGGCCGGGTGCTGCCGGGCGAGGTGCTGGCAGGACCGGAGGGTGTCTTCCCCGAGATCGTGGCCGCGGTGCCACTCGCTGGTGCAGATCCGGGCGAGGAAGCCCTCCATCTCGGCCGGGTCCTGGAACAGCTGGCGGTACAGGTAGCGCGGGTTCCAGTCGAGCAGCACCCCGCCGATGTCGAAGATGACCGTGTCAGGGGCCTGCCCGGAGGCGGCTCCGGTCGCTGGCGCGGCCGCTGCTGCCGGGGCTGCCATGGCGTCGGTGGTCCTGGGAGGCATGCTCTCAGTGTCGCGCGAGCTCCGCCGTGGCCGGGGCGGGGCTGGCCGGCACGAGCACGGCGGTCACGATCAGGCCGCGGTCGGCCAGCCAGCGGCCGCGCAGCAGTTGCAGCGGCCTGCCGTTCACCGGCGGGCCCGGCACCAGCAGCCGGGCGGCGAACGTGCCGGTGACGGCGGTGCGGCCGGGACCGGCCTGGTGGTGCGGGCCGATGGTGAGGTCGGCCTGGCCGAAGTCCAGCCAGCAGCGGGCCAGCGGGAACCACGCCTTGTACACGGCTTCCTTGGCGCTGAACAACAGCCGGTCCCAGCACACCGGCAGCGCCGCTGGCGCGGCCGGCCCGGCCGGCCGCGCCAGCTCCGCCAGCGATGCCCGTTCCGCGGCGGTCGAGATCATGCCGAGCACCCCGGCCGGCAGCGGCTGGTCCGGCTCGGCGTCCACCCCGAGGGAGGCCAGGTCGCTGGTCCTGGCCGCCGCTGCCGCCCGGTAGCCGTCGCAGTGCGTGATGCTGCCGGCCACCCCGGCCGGCCACTGCGGCGCGCCGCGCTCGCCGGGCAGGATCGGCGCCGGCCGCAGGCCGAGCCCGGCCAGGGCCGCCCGGGCGCAGGCCCGCCCGCTGGCGAACTCCCGGCGCCGCCGGTCCACCGCCCGCGCGACGAGGGCCTGTTCGCCGGGGAACAGCGCCTCGCCCGGCCCGTCGCCCGGCTCGTCGCCGGCGAACCGCTCGGCGGCGGCCACCGGCGGCGGCAGGATGCGTACCAGCATGTCAGGGAGCATTCCCCGGCGGGGCCGTGGCTGCCCTGGGCGGGGCCGCCAGCGCCCGGCGCGGCACCTCCGGCAGGATCTGGCGCGGCACCTCCGGCGGGCCGGCCCGCCGCCGCCACTCCCGTGGGTAGCCGAGCGAGACCTCCTCGAACCGGACCCCGTCGTACCAGGTCGTGCGGGGGATGTGCAGGTGGCCGTAGACGACGGCGAGGGCGCGGAACCGGCGGTGCCAGCTGGCGGTCAGCTCGGTGCCGCACCACTGGGCGAACACCGGGTAGCGCAGCACCCTGGTCGGCTCGCGCACCAGCGGGAAGTGGTTGACCAGGATGACCGGCACGCCCGGCGGCAGCGCGGCGAGCCGGCGCTCGGTCCCGGCGACCCGGGCCCGGCACCACGCCTCCCGGGTCGGATGCGGCTCGGGGTGCAGCAGCGCCTCGTCCGAGCACACGATCCCGGTGTCGTAGGCCCGCGCGAGCGCCTCGGCCTTGGTCGCCGCGCCCTCCGGCAGGAACGAGTAGTCGTAGAGCAGGAACAGCGGCGCGATCACGGCCGGCCCGGCCTCGCCCTGCCAGACCGGGAACGGGTCCTCGGGCGTGATCACCCCCAGCTCGCGGCACCGGTCCACCAGGTACCGGTACCGTTCCTCGCCCCGGAGCCGGACCTGGTCCGCCCGGCGGGTCCACAGCTCATGGTTGCCGGGCGCCCAGATGACGGTGTCGTACCGCTGGCTGAGGACCGACAGCGCCCACTCGATCCCCGCCGCGGTCTCGCCCACGTCCCCGGCGATCACCAGCCAGTCCGCCGCTGACTCCGGCCGCAGCCGCGCCACGACGTCCCGGTTGTCCGGGTGGCCCACGTGCAGGTCGCTGACGGCGAACAGC
>DASQSC010000065.1:0-3136 GCA_035642555.1 Streptosporangiaceae bacterium
CCAGCCGAGTCCTGACCGGCCGCGCCCGGCCGGCCGGCGGTCCGGGCCCTGCCCTGTCACTGCTGCCGGTCCTGGCCGAACGCGCTGCGCTCGCGGGCCTCGGGCAGGACGGGCTGGAACAGCTCGACCAGGTTCCCGGACGGGTCTTGGGCGAGCGCCTGCTTGCCGCCGATGCCGGTGATGATGTCGCTGCGGAACGCCACGCCCGCCGCCTGGAGCCGGGTGACGGTGGCTTCGAGATCATCGACTTCCAGGGCGAACCGGTTCCAGCCGCCGGGCTCCTGCCTGGTGCCATCGGGCATGGGCCGGGAGCCCCCGCCGGGGTGGCTGGCGTCGATCGGCGAGACGAGGACCAGCCGCAGGTCGTCCCGGGCCAGCATGGCGAACTGCGGCGCGGGGTGCATGACCTCCCGGAAACCGAGTTGGTCACGGTAGAAGGCGAGCGACGCATCGACATCGTTGACGATGTAACGGACGGTAGCCATACGTAAGTTTCCTCCTGCTTAAGGGTTGCGATCGGTTGCTGTCTCCGGTGCTCGTTCGTGGTAGCCGGCACCCGGCTCGAACAACTCCACCAGGTTCCCGGCAGTACGTACCCGTACACCTGCGGCAGCGCCTGGCGATAGACGGCGGCCACCGGCTCGGCGCCCGAAGCCCCCGGCTGACTCTCCACACCAGTTACATCGGCCGGCGGCGGGCCGTTCCGAACATCACCAGTCACATTTCTTCCAGCTGGCCATCTCCGGCGAGCGGCCAGGGGCCCGCCTTCCGATGCTGCGGAGAATGTCGTGCCAGCCGTACCGGAACGCCTCGGCTGCCACGGTCGACCCGGCGCCGCTCCTGGCAGGAGTATCGAGGCATGAACAGACGGACGGTCACCGCGGGCGCTCCCGGCGCCACCGGCAGGACCGGCACTGACATCGTGCCCGGGCGGGCGGCCTCTTTGCTCAGGCGGGTTCTCGCGGCGCCGTTCTCGCGCCGGACCTGGGCGGAGCTCTGGTACCTGATAGTCAGCGTCCAGCTGGCGGTCCCCGGTTTCACCTTCACGGTGGCCACGCTCCTCCCCCCGCGGCTGGCCGCCGCTTCCGCGCCGGGCGTGCGGAGACTCGGCGACGCCAGCCGCAGCCTGGCCCGGGAGCTGCTGGGTGAGGACTGGCCGGCCGCGGCGGGGGACAGGGCCGCCTGGCGGGGGCGCGGCTACCTCGTGCTCAAGCTGCCGCTCGCCGTCACCGGCCTGGCTGCCGCCGCTTGCTGCTGGCTGGGCGGCCTGTTCTTGCTGACCTTCCCGGCCTGGTGGGCGCTGCTGACGCAGGTCATCCCCACGCCCTCGGCCGCCACCAAGCTGTGCCGCCCGGGTGGCGGGTGCGTTTTCGTCCCGGCCGGAGGCCCCGCCCCCGGCGCGCACAGCTTCCACTTCCTGGTCTCGGTCGACGGCATCGGTACCGTGAATCTCCCCCGGCACCAGCTCACGCTGGCGCTGGCGGGGGCGGTGCTGCTGCTCGCGGCGCCGTGGCTGACGCACGCCGTCACCGCAGCCGACCGGTCGCTATTCCGCCGCCTGCTGGGCCCGGCATCACTGGACGAGCGGGTCAGTGCCCTGCAGGAATCCCGGGCCCGGGCCGTTGACGACTCCGCCGCCCGGCTGCGCGGCATCGAGCGCGACCTGCATGACGGCACCCAGGCGCAGCTCGTGGCCCTGGCGATGAAACTCGGCCTGGCGAAGGAAAAGCTCGCGGACGCCGCCCCGGCCGACCTGGCGCGCGCAGCCCGGCTCGTCGGCGACGCCCACCGCGGCGCGATCGAGGCGATCGCCGACCTGCGGGTGCTGGCCCGCGGCATCCACCCCCCGGTGCTGGACAACGGGCTCGCCGACGCGCTGGCCACACTCGCCGCGCGCGGCGCCCTCCCGGTCGAGCTGGTGACCGACATCCCGGAACGGCCAACGGCCGCGATCGAGGCCATTGCCTACTACTCGGCCGCCGAACTGCTCACCAACGCGGCCAGGCACAGCGGCGCCCGGCACGTCACCCTCGAAGCCGTCCACGTTCCCGGCCTGCTGCGGATCCGGGTCAGCGACGATGGCGAGGGCGGCGCCCGCCTGGTCCCCCAGGGCGGGCTGCACGGGCTGGCCGCCCGCGCCCGCACCGTCGACGGCCGCCTGGACATCAGCAGTCCCCCCGGCGGTCCCACGGTCGTCACCATCGAGCTGCCATCCCATGCCTGACCATCGTCACCCGGCCGGCCTGCGCATCGTTATCGCCGAGGACGCCGCCGTGATCAGGGCGGGCCTGGCCGAGGTGCTGGCCGACCGCGGGCACGAGGTCGTCGCCGCGGTCGGCGACGCCGGCGCCCTCCACGCCGCCGTCGCCGGGCACAAGCCCGACGCGGCGGTGGTCGACGTGCGGATGCCGCCCAGCTACACCGACGAGGGGCTGCGAGCCGCGATCTCGATCCACCGGGACCACCCCGGGGTCGGCATCCTCGTGTTCTCCCAGTACGTGGAGACCCGGTACGCCGCCGACCTGCTCGCAGCGGGCTCGGGCGGCATCGGCTACCTGCTGAAGGACCGGGTCGCCAACGTCGCGGAGTTCACCGGCGCGATCGCGCGGGTCGCGGCCGGCGGCACCGCCCTCGACCCTGAGGTTGTCGCCGGCCTGCTGAAAGCGAGCCGGCAGGCCAATGCCCTCGGCCTACTCACCGCCCGCGAGCGTGACGTTCTCGCCCTCATGGCCGAAGGCCGCTCCAACAGCGCCATCGCCGGTCGCTTCGCCGTTTCCGAGCGCGCCGTCGAGAAGCACATCAGCAACATCTTCAGCAAGCTCGGCCTGCCGCCGTCGGACTCCGACCACCGCCGCGTCCTCGCCGTGCTTACCTATCTCGGCACCTGAAACCCCGTAGGCCAGGCCGCTGGAGCAGATCGGGCACGAGGCCGGCGCGCGATCCGGGCGGCGGCTTGACCTGGTTCCGGCCGGCGGGTCAGCCGGCGTCCGCCGCCGCCCGGGGCGGCGAGCCTGCCAGCGGCGTGGCGTCGACGTACCTGAACTCGGCGACCCGCTCGGCGAACTTCCAGCCGTCGCCGGTGCGCTGGTAGCGGTCGTGGTAGACGAAGTAGTTCAGGTGCGAGCTGCCGTCGCGG
>DASQSC010000066.1:0-2494 GCA_035642555.1 Streptosporangiaceae bacterium
GCCGGTCATGCAGAACATCGCCATCTTGCGCCCGTTGATGAGCGGCACCACCGAGGCCGCCTCGTCTGACGTGCAGCCGATGACCAGGGCCAGGTTGGAGGTGCTGGCGAACAGCTGGTTGACCGCGGGCACCGCGTCGGCCGGCTCGCCCCGGGTGTCCACGCTCTTGCAGCTGAACTGGTGCCCGAGCACGCCGCCCGCGGCCTTGATGGCACTGATGGCGCCGTAGCAGGAGGCCAGGTAGGTGGGGCCGAGGTCGGCGTCGGGCCCGGTGAACGGGGCCACGTCGGCGATGGCCAGCGTGCCGTGGCCGGAGCCGCCGGGGCTGCTGCCGGATGCTGCCGATCCGCCGGAACCACTGCCGCAGGCGGCCAGGAGCAGCGCGAGCGCTGCCACGGCGGCGCCTGCTGCAAGCTTCGTGCGTCTGTGACCTGAGCGGCCGTCCACGGGCCGGGGGGTGTCGGACTTCATCGTCCCTCCGTGGTGCGTTGCGGGGCCGGGGCCGGGGTACGCCGGCGGCACCGGCGCACCCCGGCGACGGCGGGTGCGAGACCAGCCCGTCAGAGCTGGCGCTGGTCGCTGCCCTGCGGGTGCCACCGCCAATTAGCCGGGGCGCCCTGCTCGGCGACGATGCGGTTGCGGATGGTGCCGATCCCTTCGACGGTGACCTCGATGACATCGCCCGGCACCATCCACACCGGCGGCGTGCGGGCGAAGCCGACCCCGCCGGGCGTGCCGGTCGCGATCACGTCGCCCGGCATCAGCCGGGTGAAGGAGGAGAAGAACTCCACCGTGCTCGGCACGTCGACGAGCATCTGCGAGGTTCGCGCCGACTGCATGACGGTGCCGTTCAGGGTGGAGCTGATGGCGAGGTCGCTGATGTCCACCTCGTCCGGGGTCACCACTTCGGGGCCGATCGGCATGCTGCCCTCGAAGTTCTTGCCCGCGGTCCACTGGCTGGCTGCCCGCTGCCAGTCCCGGCAGGAGGCGTCGTTCACCACCACGAATCCAGCGATGGCGTCGAGCGCCTTGTCCGCCGGGATGTAGCGCCCGCCGGAGCCGATGACGATGCCCAGTTCGGCCTCGTAGTCGAAGCGCTCGGTGAGAGCGGGCCGGACCAGGTCGGCGTACGGGGCCAGCACGCTGTCCGCCCCCCGCACGAACGCGTCCGGCCAGGTCGGGACCGCTCGGCCGCCCTCAAGGGCGTGCTCGCTGTAGTTCAGGCCCAGGCACAGGATGCGCGGCGGCGCCGGTACCGCCGGGGCGAAGTCCGCCGGGTCTGCCTCCCGGCCGCTGCCGGTGCCCGCCAGACCGCGGACGGTCTCCATGGCCGCCGCGCCCGCGGTGAGCAGTTCGTGCAGTGACGACAGGCGCGGGTCACTTGTGGCCTCCGCGACGTCGATGTACCCGGAACCAGCCCTGACGTGCAGGCGCGGTCCCTGAGCGGTGCTGAGCGTGGCAAGCCTCACCGGCGCGGCCTCCTTTGTTGCGGTGATGTCAGGCAGAACACCCTGAGGTTAGCCAACTGGACCGGAGCATATTGGTTGTGGTTACGCAGATTGGTTGAGCATAGGTCTGTATACAACACGGGGTCAAGGCCGCAATTTGCCAGAATCCGGGCGGCGCCTGTCACAGTCCGGTATCGATTGGTAGGATTGGTTGGTGGCAGGCGACCGGCGGCGGCCGCCTGCCCGGGAACCGCATCGGGAGGACAGCATGTCCGGGGCAACCGACACCGGCACCGGCGTCTCGGCCGGCCGCAGGCGGCAGCTGGCGGAGATGATCCTGGCCGCCTGCTACCGGGAGGGGCTCGGCCCCGGCACCCGGCTGCCCACCGAGCGCCAGCTCGCGCTAGACCTGGGGACCACCCGCACGTCGGTCCGGCACGCCCTGGCCGTGCTGGAAGCCGACGGCCGGATCTCCCGCGAGGTCGGGCGCGGCACATTCCTGCGGGGGGTTCCGGGGGGTCGTCCCCCAGGGCCGGCACTGCCGCGGGGGGTTCCGGGGGGTCGTCCCCCAGGGCCAGCACTGCTGCGGGAGGCCGACGGGGAGCCGGCTGGGCTATCCGGCCCGGGCGGGCAGGACACGTTCCAGGCCGGCCCGGGCTCAGCGGCGCCCGGGCCGCCGGTCCCCGGCCGTACGACCGCCCGAGCGGGCGCGGCGGCCGCGGCCGCCGCCGGGATATCCCAGGCCGGCGGGCCCGGCGACGGCGCCGGTTACGCGCCCGCTGACGTCATGACGATCCGCAGGATGGTCGAGCCGGCCGCCATGCAGCTCGTGGTCGCCTGGGCGAACGCGGCGGACTTCGCGGAGATCGAACGGTGCCTGGCGGGCGGCGAGCGGGCCGACGGCCACGACGAGTTCGAGGCCTGGGACCTCGCCCTGCACCGCAGCCTCATGACCGCCAGCCACAGCCCGCTGCTGGTCCGCCTGTACGGGCTGATCGAGGACGCCAGGCACGGCCAGTCCTGGGGCGACCTCAAGCGGCGCAGCG
>DASQSC010000067.1:0-7113 GCA_035642555.1 Streptosporangiaceae bacterium
GTTGATCATCGACCCGAAGTACTCGTTGAACTCCACCGGCAGGTCGATGATCTGGGTCGCGCCCCGGCCGGAGCTGAACACCTCCGGGTTCCTGCTCGCCTCCACCACGTCGGCGTGCCGGACCAGGGCGTAATAGCCGGGGCCGGGCTCGAAGGGAGACTCGGGTTCCGGGAAGAACGGCGGCTCGGCACGTGACCGCAGGGTCGCGAACGCGGCCTGGCGCTCAGCTGGCGGCCGGCCCCAGAACTCGATGTCGGACAGGTCGATGCCGGCGGCAGCGCTCGGGTGGTTGGTTGCCGTCACGTGAGGGACCCCCTGGGCACTGGAGAGACCGTTCCGCTCCGTTCCATGCTCGCAGAGCGGGATGGCACGCGGAAGGCCGCCCGTCGCGCCCTGGCGCGCGCCCGCGTGCGGGCGGCATGCTGGGGCCATGACCTACGAGCCCTGCGACGTCGCGTTCCACGTCAGTCACCTGCGCCGGGATGGGGAGTTGCTGGCGGCCGCCGCGGGCCGGGCCGGACTGGACGCGGACGTGCCCGGCTGCCCGGGGTGGCAGGTGCGGGACCTGCTCACGCATGTCGGGTTCGTGCACCGGTGGGCCGCCGGTTTCGTCCGCGACCGGCTGTCCCGCCCCGCGGGCGGCGGGGGGACGGAGCAGGAGATGCTGCGGAGCGGGCCGGCTGACAGGTCACTGCCCGGCTGGTTCGCCGATGGTCATGCGTCGCTGGTCAGGACCCTGGCCGCAGCCGATCCCGGACTGACCTGCTGGACGTTCCTGGCGGCGCCGTCGCCACTGGCGTTCTGGGCGCGGCGGCAGGCGCACGAGACCGCGATCCACCGGGCAGATGCCCAGCAGGCCGCGCGGGGCGCGGTCGCGGGGGACGGTAACGGGGCGGGGACGCCGTCGTTCGAGCCGCGGTTCGCCGCGGACGGGATCGATGAGCTGATCATGGGGTTCGCCAGCCGCAGCATCCGGCGCGGCCGGTGGCATGGGCCCGCCGCCACGCTCGCCATCTGGGCGGACGACGGCCCTGCTGCCCGGGCCGGCTGGCTGGTGACAGGCGGGCCGGACGGTGCCGGCGTGGCGCGCGGCACGGGCCCGGCCGACTGCACCGTCACCGGGCCCGCCGCGAACCTGTACCTGCTGCTGTGGAACCGGGACCCGGGCGGCGAGATCGAGGTCAGCGGGGACCCGGGCGTGCTGGCCGGCTTCCGGGACGAGCTGAAGGTCACCTGGAGCTAGCCGTGCCCGGCGGCCGAGTTGGTCGGTTTCGGGCGGGTCACCATCGAGGGTGCCGGCCACGTCGTGCATCAGGCCAGGCCCAGCGAGTTCCTCGCCGCAGCCCGGCCTTTCCCGCGCCGCGTTCTCGCCGCCTCCGCAGCCTGAGCCACGTAACCGCCGGTCGGCCGCCCAGCCAAGGCTCCACTGCTCGGATCGCTCAGCTAGCCGGGCGGCCGGGCGGCCGGTTCGCGAGCGGGGCTGCCGCCGAGGCGATCGCCACCGCGGCCGGCCCCGGCACGCCGCTGATCTCCACCACCGCGCAGGACACCATCGCGCGCGCGGTCCGGACCGCGACCCAGCCGTGGTCACAGCCATCCTCCAGCAGGACCGGCTCCCCGGGCTTGCGCCCCATCGCGGCCAGGCAGGAAGCGATCACCCAGAACCGCGCGTCCGACGTGGCGGCCGGCTCGGCGGGCCGGGCAGCGAGCTGCCGTCGCAGCGCTGCCAGGCCCTCGTCGCGGGCATCGGAACCGGCCCGGGGGAGGTCGTCCGCCGGATGCTCTATGGCCTGCCACCGGCACGCCACCGGCACGGCCGCCTGCACCGACAGCTCGAGCCCGGCCAGTTGCCAGCGGCCGGCCGCCGTGTCAGCCCATCCCGCTGGAGCCTGGCCGGTTCCCGTGGGGCCGGTGCCTGGCGCTGGCCCGCCCGGCGTCCCGGGTCCTCCCGCACCCGGGACGCCCGCCCCGCCGCGGCCCGCGCGTGACGCGCCGCCCGGTTCCCGGCTCGCACGATCAGCGTCGCCCCAGCGCGGATCTCCTGTTGGTCGTGTGATCGCGCCGCCGGCGCGGGCTCGCTGCTCGCGGGGTGGGCGGCCCGGTTCACCTGGCTCGCCGCGGGACACGCCGACGGTGGCCGCCTCGAGTCCGGGGACTTGGCCGGACGTGACCGTGACCCGCAGCGTGGGGTGGAGGCCAAGCTCGATGCTCCGGCCTTCTAGCGAGGCGGCGAGCAGCGCCGGGTGCCAGGCGATGCCCCAGCCCAGCGGCCCGGCCTCGCGGACCCGGAGCCCATGCCAGGCCACCACCGGCCGCCCCGTCACGTCCAGCACCATCACATCCCAGGCTTCGCCGCCCTCGCCGCTTCGCGGGGCGGTGCGGTGCCCCGTGAGGCTGGCACCGGCGGGGCGGCGCCGGGCCCGCACCTGCAGTGCCCCGCGCACCGCGAGCCCGCTGAACGTGACCGACTCACAGCCGGTCAGCAGCAGGCGGCGGTGCGGCAGGCAAGCCTGGAGCACCTGCAGCGCGGCGTCGTTCAATCCGGGGCTGCCCAGCACCAGGTGTGCGCGGTCTGGCCCGGTGCCAGCGCCGAACCAGGGCTGATCGTCGCCGCCGCGTACCAGGGCGCGGCAGGACCGGGACGTGACCTCGGGCAGGAACGCCACCCGCCGGAACCGCCCGGCCTGGAAGCAGACCGGCCCGTACAGGTCGGTGCCGTCCACCACGCCGCCTGGCGAGCCGCCCTCCCGGGCCGCCGGACCGGCCTTGGCGGCCGGCGCAGCCTCGCCGGGCCGGGCAGCCTGGCCGGACCCTGCCGGGGACGGGGCCGGGCCGAAGACCGCCCGGGCGTGGTCGAGCCGGAACCCCGTCTCCGCGCAGCGGAGCACCGTCTCCACCGCACCGCCCCGGCGTACCGCGCAGACCCGGATCACCGTCCCCTCCCCGTCCGCGTCGCCGGGGACCAGCACCGGGGCATCCAGGCGTACCTGCGTGGCGGTGAGCAGCGGCTGGCCCGCCACTGCCGCCGCCGACTGGGCCATGGCCTCCAGCGCCATCGCCGCCGGCAGCGTCCAGAACCCGTCCATCCGGTAATCAGCCAGGTAGGGGTCGGTCCTGGGCGCGATCCGGGAGTCCGCGATGAGTTCGGTGCCTGGGTAGTGCAGCTGCAACTCTTCCAGGAAGCGGCCCGACGGGCTGCTCCCTCGTTCGGCGCTGATCTCACCATCGCCTCCCGTCCCGGCCCCGGCACGGCGGATGACCGGCGGCGCTGGCACCCCCACCCGGCCGTGAATGGCCATGTACCCCGGGAACCGGGGCGTGGCCAGCATCTGCCGCAGCAGCCGGGCCCGCTCGGCAGCCGGGGCCTCACCCGGCCCGGGCGGCCACGGCGGCCAGGCGACGTGCAGCGGCTGGCACCGGGGCAGCGCACCGGCCCGGTGGGCCGCGTACGTCGCGAGCGCCGCGCTGGCCAGGGCGCTGGCGCAGCCGCCCGGCTTGCCGTACCGCTCGGTGACCGAGCCGAAGGTCAGCAGCAGCCGCAGCCGGCCGGGGTCGAAGCAGTCGAGCACCGTCGCCAGCCGAGCGAGCTGGCCGGCCACGCGGGGCCGCAGCGCCGCCGCGCTGAGCGCGGCGCACGGCGCGGCGGGCATCGCCGCGGCGCCCGAGACCACGGCGGTCACCGGGCCGAGCGCGGCTTCCAGTTCCCGCACGGCCGCTGTGACGGCGTCGGAGTCGGCGGCATCCGCGCACTCGCACCACACCCGCCGCCCCGCCGCCCGCAGGTCCGCCAGCCAGGCAGCCAGCCCAGGGTCACGGTCGGGCTCCGGCTGGGTCAGCACCGCCAGCGCGGCACCGCGGCCCGCCAGCGATGCCGCGCAGGCGAGCTCATCCTGGCTGCTCATGCCGGTGACCAGGATGACGTCGGCCGGCCCGAGGGGGTAGGTCCCGCCGCAGGCGGGCTCGACGGCCGTCATGACCGGCTCGCGGGCGCTGCCGTCCGGGCCGAGCACCAGCTCGGTCAGCTGGCCCGGCCTGACCGCGGCGAGCTGCCTGGCCGCCTGCAGGGCGGGTGCCGTGTCCGGGACCTGGATCAGCGTGATGCCCAGCGAGGGCTGCTCGGCGTGCAGGCTCGCGCAGAAGCCGGCCAGCCCGGCCGATGCCGAGATCACCACCAGCTGCCCGGTGCCCCGGGCTTCCGCCGCGGCGGTCAGCAGCGTGTCCCAGCTGGCCGGGCCGGCGGGACCGGTCACGGCGGCAAGCACCACGTCGCTGCCCGGGTCGTGCGGGAAGACGGCGGCGACCTTGCCCGCGAATTCCTGGTCGCGGGCCGCGCTGACCCGCCACGGTGGCTTTCCGGCGGGCAGGTCCGGGGGCTCCGCCGGACTGAGCTGCGGCACGAAGCAGCGCACCCAGCGGCCAGCGCCTTCGATCTCCGGCGGGCTCTCCGCGCCCGGAGCCGGCGCAGCCCCCGAAGCGGAAGCAGCCCTCGGAGCGGGGGCAGCCCTCGGAGCGGGGGCAGCCCCCGGGGCCGGGGATGTGGCTGCGGTTGCGGGGGAGCGGTCGGGAGCCGCGGCGGGCTGCGGCGGGACGGCCTGGGCCGCGGTCCCGCCCGCGCTGGTGTCGGCCCGGCCGGTGCCGCCCGGGTTGGCATTGGCCGGACTGGTGCCGCCCGCGCTGGTGCTGGCCGGGCTGGTGCTGCCCGGGGGGGTGCTGGCCGGGCTGGCACTAACCGGACTGTCCAGGTCTGGGCTGTCAGGGGGGGAGCCGTCCGGAGCGCGGCTGTCGGCACCCCCGCCGTCGGCACCACCGCCGCCAGCGGCGCCGCCGGCGGCGGTACCAGCAGAGCCGTCCCGGCGCGGGGCAGGCAGGGCGGCGGCTACCGGCCAGGCCGTCTCGCATGGGTTCGTGATGAACGTGCGCTCCCGCCAGATGTCGATCGGCCGGGCCGGACGGCCAGCGAACAGCGGCGCCAGGCCCGGCACCGCCCCGGCCGCGAACAGGGCGGCCGCAGCATCCGCGATCGCATCCGGATCGTCCCAGCTGCCCGGCAGGCTGACCGCTGGCAGGTCGCAATGCCCGGCCGCCAGCCGCGCAAGGTCCGGCCCGGGCCCCGTCTCCACCAGCAGGTCCGAGCCGGCCGACGCCAGCCCGACGGCGGTGCTGAAATGCTCCGGAGCGGCCGGGATGGCCGCCAGCAGCGCCCGCGGGTTCTCGCCGGCGGTCAGTTCCCGGCCAGCGGAGCCCGGGTACAGCCGCCGGGCGGGCGGGCTGAGACTGAGCCCTTCCAGCGCGGCTGAGCTCAGCGGCGCCTCCGCGTCGCTGAGCTCAGCCGCCAGCCGCTCCGCGTCGGACCCGGACAGGCAGCCTGCCCAGGCCAGCCCGGCGAGCTCACCGAGACCATGGCCGGCTCCGGTGCGGGCGGCAACGCCGAGCGCCGCCAGCCACCGCAGCGACGCCAGCGAGCTGGCCAGGGACGTGGTCTCCGGCTCGCCCGGGAACAGCAGCGTGACGCCGCCCCCGGCGCCATCCGCGGCGTAGATCCCGGCGTCCGCGGTCAGCGTCCCCGGGACCAGATCACGCAGCAGCTCGGCGGCCCCGCTGGCCAGCCGGGCGAGCTCGTCCTGGGACCGGGCCGCCAGCCCGGCCCGCACCGGCCCGGCAGCGTCCCGGCTGCCCAGCTGGCACGCCAGATCGCCCAGCTCGGCGTCGGACAGCCACGGCGCTACCGCGGCCACCTTGGTGAGTTCCCTGGCCACCGCCTCCCGGTCGGGGCCGCTGAACACGAACGGCTCGGCCCCGGGCGGGGTCGCGGGAGCCGGTATGGCCGGGCGGCCCGCCGCCCCGGCCCTTTCCGCCCCGGGCTGGGCCGCGCGGCCTGCCGTGCCCGGGCGGGCACGATGCCGGCTCCCGCCGGTGACAGCCGCATACCTGCCGGGCAGCTGAACCCGCCGCCGCGGCCCCGAGCCGACATCGCGTCGCAGGACCACGTGCACGCTGCTGCCCCCGGGGCCGACGGAGCTCACCCCGGCCAGCCGGGTCCGGGCCGGCCAGGGTTCCGGCGCGCCGGGAACGCGCAGCCGCGCTTCCTCGCTCGCGATCAGCGGGTGCGGGCGGACGCACCCGGTGCCGGGCGGGATCACCCCGGCGGCGATCGACAGGACGGTCTTGATGAGCCCGGCGATCCCGGCGGCCGCCTTGGCGTGGCCGATGTTGGCCTTGACCGAGCCGATCGCCGCGAGCCCGGGCGCGCCGCCGCGGATCTCCGCCAGCGACGTCAGCTCGGCGAGGTCGCCGGAGCCGGTCCCTGTCCCGTCACCCTCGATCAGCTGGACGTCTTCCGGCGCGATGCCGGCCCGTTCGTAGGCGCGCCGGAGCGCCAGCAGCAGGCTGCCGGATCCCGGGCGGCTCAGCGCCGGGCTGCCGGCCGAGGACGTTCCCCACCCCATGATCTGGGCGTAGCTGGCCAGCCCCGCTGCGCGGGCGTCAGCGGCCCGCATCAGCACCACCAGCCCGCAGCCTTCGCCCGGCCAGAACCCGGTCGGCCGCGCGTCGTAGACCCGCATGCCGGTGGTGGCGAGCACGCCCATCTGGGCCAGCCCGGACAGCTCGAACGGGTCCAGGCTGATGTCCACCCCGCCGGCCACGGCCGTGTCGAGTTCGCCCGCGGCGAGTGCCGAGCACGCGGACGCCACCGCCAGCAGTGAAGCCGAATGGGCCGCGTCGACGACGTGGCCGCCGCCGCGGAAGCCGAAGTGACCGCAGATCCGGTCGGCGATGGCGCTCGGCAGGCTCCCGGCCAAGGTGTGCTCGCTGATATCCGGGAACGGTGCCAGGAACCCGGCCTCCGCCAGCCGCAGCACCGCGGCGCTGCTGGCGGCCGGCACCTGCTCGCCCGCCAGCGCCGACTCGATCACCCGGCGGACGTACGGCCAGCGCGGCCGCAGCCCGGTGGCCCGGGAGACCTCACCGGTGAGCGTGTTGCCGATGATGACGCCGGTGCGGTCCCGGCGCAGGCCCTGGCCGCCCGGGACGCCGCCGTCGGTCAGCGCCCGGGCGGCCGTCTCCAGCGCGAGCCAGTGGGCCGGGTCGGTGGCCTGGTAGGCCGGCTGGGTG
>DASQSC010000068.1:0-3080 GCA_035642555.1 Streptosporangiaceae bacterium
GGCGGTCCGGGCTGGTATGCACGCTGCGTGGAGCTGATCCCCGCGCTGGCGGACGAGGCCGGGCCGTGGTTCCGGGTGCTGTCGGTGATCCCCGGTCATGGTCATGGCCCGGCCGGGCAGGATTTCCTGACGGTGCTGCCCGCCGCGCTGGCGGCGGCCCGGCAGGGCCGCCCGTTCGTGACCTTATGGCTGTGCCGGAGCGGCGGTGCGCCGCTCGAGCTGATCACCAACGCCAGTTCGGCGGCATTCCCGGACCGGTCACCTGACCTGCTGTTCCCGCCCGGCGCGCGGGGCGTGCCGGTGGCCGGGGACTGGCGGGCGGTGCTCGGCCGGCTGGTGTGGGCGCCGTGCCCGGGGCGGCAGGCGCCCGTGCTGCTGGCGCACCCGGACTCCGGCGAGCCGCCGGGGCAAGCGGGCTCCGGCGGCTGGCCGGCCGACGGGCACCGGCCAGGGCTGTCCGCAGCCGGGTATCAGCCGCTGCCGGCTGCCAGCGGTCAGCCCACCCCGTTCGAGTCCGCCTTGCTCAGCCTCATGGGCAGGCCGTTCGGCTGGCTGGTCGTCGCCGAGCCGTCGGACACGATCGGCGCGGAGGTCGCTCGGCTCCGCCGCGAGCTCGACGTCGTGCGCCGCTACCAGGAGGAACGGTCCCGGTTCGACGCCGAGCGGGCGCAGCGCAGGCTGGCCGAGCTTGACGCCTACCGGGAGGCGGGCCT
This sequence comes from Streptosporangiaceae bacterium, assembly GCA_035642555.1. Classification (GTDB taxonomy): domain Bacteria; phylum Actinomycetota; class Actinomycetes; order Streptosporangiales; family Streptosporangiaceae; genus JAIRTY01. The sequence continues at coordinate 714 of DASQSC010000068.1, forward strand.
GTGGCAGGTGCGGGTGCTGGCCGGGGCCGCCTCCGCCGCGGAACTGGCGATGCTCGGCCCGGTGCTGGTCGGGTCGGCCGGCCTCGGCCAGCACGGCTACCGGCTGCGTGGCCCGGATGGCGCGGGAACCCTGGCGGCTGCCGCCGGTGCCACGGCGCCCGGAGCCGATGACGAAGCTGAGAGCCCGTTCGCGGCCAGCGCCGGGCTGCTGACCGCGCTCGCCGGGCTGCCCGGCCGGGAGGTGCCCGGGGTCAGGGTGCTGGAAGCGGCCCCGTTCGACCTGACCAGCGAGACGGACTGGCGGCCTGCCGCCGCCGCTGACGGCGGCGGCATCGACCTGGGACAGATCCTGGACAGCCAGGACCGGCCCGCCGGGAGCTTCCGGGTGCCGCTGTCCACGCTGAACCGGCACGCGTTCGTCACCGGCGCCACCGGGGCCGGTAAGTCGCAGACCATCCGGCACCTGCTCGCCGGCCTGACCCGGGCCGGACTGCCCTGGCTGGTCATCGAGCCGGCCAAATCCGAGTACGCGCGCATCGCCGGGCGCATCTCTGACGCGGGCGAGGCCGGGCAAGTCACCGTGATCAACCCGGCTGACCCGGACGCGATCCCGCTGTCGGTGAACCCGCTCGAACCGGAGCCGGGCTACCCGGTGCAGGCCCATATCGACATGGTGCGCTCGCTGTTCGCAGCGGCCTTCGATGCAGAAGAACCGTTCCCGCAGATCATGTCCCAAGCGCTGCAGCGCGCCTACCAGGCGGGCGGCTGGGACGTGGTCACCGGCGGCGGGCTGCCGGGCGCGCCGGTGCCGCCCGCGGTGCCCTCGCTCGCCCAGCTGCAGCGGGCCGCGCTGGACGTGATCGCCGAGGTGGGGTACGGCGCGCAGCTGCAGGCGGACGTGCGCGGGTTCGTGGACGTGCGGCTGCGGTCGCTGCGGGTGGGCTCGGCCGGGCGGTTCTTCGAGGGCGGGCACCCGGCCGACATCGGCGCGCTGCTGCGCCGGAACGTGGTGCTCGCCACCGAGGACGTGGCCAACGACGAGGACAAGGCGTTCCTCATGGGCACGCTGATCATCCGGATCGCCGAGCACCTCCGGCTGCGGGCCCGCCGCGAGGGAGCAGCCCGGCCCGGCGACGGGCCGGCCAGCGCCCGCGAACTGCGGCACGTCATCGTGGTGGAGGAAGCGCACCGGCTGCTGCGGGCGCGGCCAGCGGGCCGGGCCAGCTCGCACGCGGTCGAGCTGTTCGCGGCGCTGCTGGCGGAGATCCGCGCCTACGGCGAGGGCATCGTGGTGGCCGAGCAGATCCCGGCCAAGCTGATCCCCGACGTGGTGAAGAACACCGCACTCAAGGTCGTCCACCGGCTCCCGGCCGCCGACGACCGGGACCTGGTCGGCGCCACCATGAACCTCGACCCCGGCCAGTCCCGCCAGGTCGTCGCGCTGGAGCCGGGCGTGGCCGCGGTCTTCGCCGACGGCATGGACCGGCCGCTGCGGGTGCGGGTCCCCTACGGCGGCCGCCGGGAGAGCACCCGGCCGGGCCCGCCGCCGCCGGTCGCGGGGTCGCGCAGCGCCGCCTGCGGCCCGCACTGCACCGGCCAGCGCCCCTGCACCCTGCTGGAACTGCGGCGGGCGGACCTGCTGGCGGCCTCCGCCGAGCCCGGGCCGGCCTGGCTCCGGCTGTGGGCGGAGGTGGCGGTGCTGGCGCTGGTGACCGGCCGCCGTCTGCCAGCGCCGCCGCGCCAGGTCCGCGATTTCTTTTCCGGAACGGACCAGCGGCTGGCGGACTGCCTGCTCGGATGCGTGATCGACCGGGCGGTCGGGGCCAGGTCGACGGCACTGCGCGGCTGCTACCAGCCGGAGCTGCTCGCCGCCCGCGCCGCCGGACTGGCGCGGCAGCTGCTCGGCGACGGCGTCAGGGCCGGGGCCCGGGCCGGCGAGGGGGCCGGGGCCGGCGACGCGGCCGGGGCCGGTGTCCCGGCGGGCCCGGACTGGGTCATCGGCCAGGTGCGGTGGCTGCATGAGTACGAGCGGGTGAGCCCGCTGGCCGGGCCGCCGCCGGGGCCGGATGACCCGGCACCCCCGCTGGACTTCCGCCTCCCGGGCCTGCCGGACTGGCCCGGGGCCCGGGCCGGCCACCGGATCCGGGCGCTGCGGGAGCATCCGCTCTCCCCGGAGCTGGCCGGCAACCGGCTGGCGGCCTGGACCGTGCTGCTGGGCGACGACGACCAGCAGGGGTTCGCCGCCGACCTCGCCCGGGCCGCGGTCGGCCTGGCCGCTGCCGAGCGGTTCCGGGCGGTGGCCCGGGCGATGGGCGCCGATGGCTGGCTGGAGGTGGTGCTGTCCTGGCCGCGCCGCTTCCTGGCCGG
>DASQSC010000069.1:0-5009 GCA_035642555.1 Streptosporangiaceae bacterium
CGGCGCGATGCTGCCCGCCCGGTTCGCGGCGTTCCTGAACGGGATGGCCATTCACGCCGACGACTTCGACGACACTCAGCTCGCGACGGCGCCCGACCGGGTCTACGGGCTGCTCACCCATCCCACCGCGCCGGTGCTGCCTGCCGTGCTGGGCCTGGCCGAGCAGGAGGGCCGCAGCGGCGCGGACCTGCTCGCCGCCTACCTGGTCGGAACCGAAGTGGAATGCGCGATAGCCGAGTCGATCAACCCGCGGCACTACGAGGCCGGCTTCCACTCGACCGGGACCATCGGCACCTTCGGCGCCGCAGCCGGAGCCGCCCATCTGCTCGGCTACGGTGCCGGGACCACCGCGGCCGCCCTGGCTCTGGCCGGCTCACAGGCCGCCGGGCTGCGCGAGAACTTCGGCACCATGACGAAGCCGTTCCACGCCGGCCGGGCCGCCGAAAGCGGCCTGCTCGCCGCCAGGCTGGCAGGGAAGGGTTTCACCGCGGCCCCGGACATCCTCGAAGCTGGCCGTGGTTTCTTCAGCGCCGCCGGCGGCGGCTGCGACCCCGCCAAGATCACCGGCCAGCTGGGGAACCCGTGGACGTTCCTGGATCCCGGGGTCTCCATCAAGCCCTATCCCTCCGGCTCCCTGACCCACCCGGCGATGACCGCGTTTGGTGACCTGGTGCGAGCCCACGGCCTGCGCGCTGACGATGTCGAAGAAGTCCGGGTCGGCACCAACCGCCACATGCCGAACGCGCTTATCCATCACCGGCCCGCCGACCACCTGGCCGCCAAGTTCAGCATGGAATTCTGCATCGCCATCCTGCTGCTGCGCGGCCGGGCCGGGCTGGCCGAGTTCCGCGACGAGGTGGTCGCCGACCCCGAGGTCAAAGCCACCATCGAGAAGGTGCGGTTCGAGGTGGACTCAGCAGCCGACGCCGCCGGGTACAACACCATGACGAGCATCATCCGGGTCCTGCTGAAGGACGGCCGCCAGGTGGAAGCCAGCGCCGCCTTCGCGAAGGGCAGTCCTGCGAACCCCATGAGCGAGCCGGAGCTCCGGGAGAAGTTCCTGGACTGCCTGGCGGCGGGCGGCATCGCCGCGCAGGCCGGCCGCCGCGCCGCCGACCTCGTGCTCAGCCTGGAGGACCAGCCGGATTTGCGGGCCATCACCCGGCTGTTGTCCGGCGGAACCCGCGCCCGCGGCGATGACGGGACCGCGCCCGCCACCCTCCAGGCATAAGGGGTGACGGAGCGCAGCGGCCTGCGAGGGCTGGCCGGGGCATCGCTGGGCACGGTGGCGACGTCGCTCACTGTCTTCCTCGTGGCCACCCTGGCCGTTCAGATCCGCTCCGGCCTGCACTTGAACCTCAGCGAACTCGGCCTGGCGGTGAGCGTCTACTACCTGGCTGCCGCGGTCGCCGCGGCGCCCGCCGGCCGGCTGGCCGAGACCCTCGGCGGCGCCCGCACCATGCGGGCCGCCGCCATCGGTGCGGGGCTCTGCCAGGCGCTCGTCGCCGCCGTGGCGAGATCGCTGTGGAGCCTGGCGATCATGCTGGCGCTCGCCGGTGCCATCGACGCCACCATGCAGTCGGCTGCCAACCTGCTGCTGCTCCGCCGGGTCGCGACCGGCCGCCGGGGCCTGGCTTTCGGCGTGAAGCAGGCCGCCGTGCCGTTCACGTCGGTGCTGGGCGGCCTGGCCGTGCCCGCGCTGGCGCTGACGGTCGGGTGGCGCTGGGCATTCGCCGGCGCGGTCGGGCTGGCGGGCCTGGCGGTGGTGCTGATCCCGCGTCCGCGCATCAGGCTGGCCGAACGGCAGCGGGCCGGCGGGCAGCGGCTGGACGGCGCGCTGGCGCCGCTGCTCGTGCTCGCGTCCGGCTTCGGCCTGTCCATGCTGTCGATCGCGGCGCTGACCACGTTCCTGGTGACGTCCGCGGTGGCAGCCGGGATGGGCAAGGCCACCGCAGGCCTCCTCGCCGCGCTGGCCGGCGGCATGGCCGTAGCTGTCCGTATCGGCGTGGGCGCCACGGCCGACCGGATGGCGATGCGGCAGCTGCGGCTGGTGTGCGGAATGCTCATCGTGGGCGCGGCTGGCTACCTGGTGCTGGCAGCAGGCGCGGCGACCCGGCTGGGGCCGTTAATGGTGCTCGGCGCGGTGGTGACCTACGGGGCCGGCTGGGGCTGGAACGGCCTGTTCAACATGGCCGTATCGGTCAGCCATCCGGCAGCGCCGGCGAAGGCGAGCGGCATCACGCTGACCGGGAACCGGCTAGCCGGGATCGCCGGACCATACCTGTTCGCGCTCCTGGTGACCCGCACCTCGTACCCGGTCGCCTGGCTGGCGGCGGCAGGCGCGGCCCTCGTGGCTGGGACGGTGATGCTACTCGGCGACCGGATGCTCGTCGCCAGGCAGGCCCGGCAGCTCCCGGCGGGCGGGCCGGGGCCGCCCGAAGGGATTCAGGCAGTCCAGTAAAGAGCCCGGCAAAGGGGAGTCTCATGGATCAGGTACTCCGCACCCTCACCGACATCGTCGAGGCGGGCCGCCGGCCCCAGCCCGGTGCGGCGATGCATGGCGCCAAGCGGATGCTGCTCGACTCGATCGGTTGTGCCCTGGGCAGTTACCGGGAGCAGGTGCCCGCGATCGCGCGGAGCGTCAGCGCGCGGCGCGCCAGACCATCAGGCGCGCGAGTGTTCGGCGGCGCACGCCGGCTGCACCCTGACGCTGCGGCGTTTGCCAACAGTGTGATGATCCGGTTTCTGGACTACAACGACACCTACGGCAGCACCGTCGGCGTCGGCCATCCGAGCGATTACATCCCCGCCGCCATGGCGCAGTTCGGCGCGGACGAGATACCGGGTGACCTCATCCTGCGCAGCATGCTCGTGGGATACGAGGTGTTCTGCCGGCTGACGGACGCGACCCGCCTGGGCGTGGAGCGGATCGATCACGTCCTCAATGGCGCGGTGGCGAGCGCGGCCGCGGCGTCGGTGGCGAACGGGCTGACCGCTGAGCACACCCGCCATGCACTTTCCCTGGCGGTGACGGCGAACCTGTCGCTGCAGGCGACCCGGCTGGGGGAGCTGTCGATGTGGAAGGGATGCGCGGCCGGCAACGCCTGCCGGAATGGCGTGTTCGCCGCCGAACTGGCGGCATCGGGCATCACGGGGCCGGACTCGCCCTTCACCGGCCGGGGCGGGCTGTGCCAGGTGACCGGCCGTGAGATCGACTTCCAGCCGCTGGTTGCGGCAGACGGCCCGGCGATCATGCGCTGTCATGTCAAGCGCTTCCCCAGCGGCTACTTTTCCCAGGGAGCGATCGAGGCCGCGCTCGCGGTCCGCGCTCAGCTGGCCGGCAGGATTCCCGCTGCGGTCGAAGTAGGGACGTTCGAGTTCGGCAAGCGGGTGATGGCAGGCGATACCCAGAAATGGCACCCGGCCACGCGGGAGACCGCGGACCATTCGATCCCGTATGTTGTGGCGTGCGCGCTGGCACGTGGCGCGGTGAGACGCGATGATCTCGCCGAATCCCAGTTCGCTGACCCTCATATCCGGCGGCTGCTGGACATCCTGACGGTCGAAGTGGACACCGAGTGTGCCGCAGCCTGGCCGGAGGCCTGCATGAACCGGGTCACGGCCCGCTTCGGTGACGGCAGCCAGGTGTCGGACAGCGTCCGCTATTACCGCGGGCACGCCCTGAACCCGCTGAGCGACAGCGAGCTTGAGGCGAAATTCCGTGACCAGGCCGGCTCGGTCATACTTGCGGAGGACGCGGACGCGCTCGTGAAGGCGGTCTGGATGCTCGATGAGGCCGGATCGGCAGCGGGGCTATTCGCGTGGACTGCGAGCAGCGAAGCCACGGCCCGCCCCGGAAAGGAGATCCCAGGTGCCGACTGAGCCGAGCCAGACCCTCACCGTTCGTGACAACCGAACCGGCCAGACGTACGAGCTTGAGATCCGGGAAGGCACGATCCGGGCGACCGACCTGCGGCAGATCAAGGCCGGCGGCGGCGACCACGGGCTGATGACGTATGACCCGGGGCTGTTCAACACGGCCGTCACCCGCAGCAAGGTGACCTACCTCGACGGCGAGGCGGGCATCCTGCAGTACCGCGGCTACCCCATCGAGCAACTGGCCGAAAAGTGCACCTACCTCGAGGTCGCCTACCTGCTGATATACGGGCACTTGCCAGCCCGGGCTGAGCTCGAGGACTGGGTAGCCGACATCTCCATGCACACATTCGTGCACGAGAACATCAAGGCCTTCATGCAAGGCTTCCGCTACGACGCCCAGCCGATGGCGATGCTGCTGGCATCCGTCGGCGGTCTGTCGACCTTCTACCCCGACGCGGGCAACCGGCAGGACCCTGACGTAGTCAACCTGCACATCCGGCGCCTCATCGCCAAGATCCCTACCCTGGCCGCGTTCGCATACCGGCACAACGCTGGCCAGCCGTATACCAATCCGGACAACGAGCTGAACTACGCGGGCAATTTCCTGTCCATGCTGTTCAAGATGTCCGAGCTCCGCTACCGGCCGGATCCTCGGATCGAGCGGGCCCTGGAGACGCTGTTCATCCTGCACGCGGACCACGAGCAGAACTGCTCCACCACTGCCCTGCGCGTGGTCGCGTCATCTCATGCGGATCCCTACGCCGCGGTGGCGGCCGGGATCGCGGCGCTGTACGGGCCGCTGCACGGCGGAGCGAACGAGGCCGTGCTGCGCATGCTGATGCGGATCGGGAGCACCGGCAACGTGCCCGCGTTCATCGAATCGGTGAAAGCCGGTCACGAGCGGCTCATGGGCTTTGGGCATCGGGTGTATAAGAACTACGACCCACGAGCCCGGCTCATCAAGAAGGCCGCGGACGAAGTGATGGCCGCCCGCAGCCCGCACCCGCTGCTGAACGTCGCCACCGAACTGGAGAAGCGCGCGCTGGAGGACGAGTACTTCGTCAGCCGCCGGCTCTACCCGAACGTCGACTTCTACTCGGGGCTGATCTACCAGGCGCTCGGGCTGCCGT
>DASQSC010000070.1:0-3626 GCA_035642555.1 Streptosporangiaceae bacterium
ATCGGGGAGTGGGACGAAACCCTGACCGCCACCTGACCCGGCGAGGCGGCGTGACGCGGTCAGTAGGCTGACCGCATGCCCTACGCCACCCCCGGCAGCGACGTCATCTCGATCATCGATGCTCCACCGGCCCCGCTCGCATCCCTGGCGCCGGGCGGCCGGTTCCTCGCCCTGGTCCGCTACGAGGCTCACCCGCCGATCGCGCTGCTCGCGCGCCCGTACCTGGCGCTGGCGGGCATGCGTATCGATCCTGAGCTGCGCGGCCAGCGACGGCTGCGCCGGATGACCGGGATGTCGGTGCTGCGGGTGGCCGACGGCACCACCCGCGCGCTGGCGCTGCCGGACGGCGCGCAGGTAGGCAGGCCCGCGTGGGCGCCGGACGGGCGAAGGTTCGCGTTCATGGTGGACGAGCCCGGCGGCATCGGGGTGTGGGTGGCAGACGCTGACGCCGCCACCGCGGCGCCCGTGCCCGGGCTGCGGGTGTCGGACGTGCTCGGCGGCGACCCGTCCCCCCAGGGCGGCACCGTCCGGTGGGCGCGGGACGGCCGCACGCTGCTGGCGCTCGCGGTCCCGCCCGAGCCGGCCCCGGTCCCGGTCGCCCCGGTGGAGCCGCAGACCGATGAGACCGCTGGCAAGCGCTCGCAGCTGGCCACCTTCCAGGACCTGCTGCGGACGACGGCCGACGAGGACGCGTTCGAGGCGATCGCCACCACGATCCCGCTCCGGGTGGACCCGGTCACCGGTGCCCGCGCCGAACTCGGGCCGCCCGGGCTCTACGACAGTGTGCACGAGTCCCCCGACGGCCAGCACCTGCTGATCCACCGGGTACACCGGCCGTTCTCGTTCCGGGTGCCGTGGTGGCTGTTCGCCCGGACGGCGGAGGTGCGGACGGCCGCGGGCGAACCCGAGCGGTTGGTGGCGAGCCTGGGCGTGAGCGACGAGGTCCCGCGGCAGGGGGTGCCGACTGGGCCACGTCAGGTGGCATGGCTGGAGACGGCGCCAGCCACCCTGATCTGGACCGAAGCGCTGGACGGCGGCGACCCGGTGGCCCCGGCCGAGCACCGGGACCGGATCCGGCGGCTGGCGGCGCCGTTCGGTGACGAGCCGGAGACGGTGCTCGACGTCCGGCAGCGCTGCCTCGGCTGGTACGACCTGGCCAGCCCCGGCCAGCTGCTGCTGGTGGAGCACGACCGGGACCGGCGCTGGCTCACCACCTCGCGCTGTGACCTGGCCAGCCCGGACCGCGGCCGGGTGGTGTTCGACCTGTCCGCCGACGATGCCTACGCCGATCCCGGCGCCCCGCTGATGGCCGTGCACCCCGACGGCCGGCGCACCGTGCTCCAGCACGAGCAGGCGATCTACCTGCGCGGCGAGGGCGCCACCCCGGACGGCGACCGGCCGTTCCTGGACCGGATGGACCTGGCGACGCTGGCCAAGACCCGGCTCTACACCAGCCCGGCCGACTGCCTCGACTACGTCATCGGCCTCGCCCCCGGCAGCCAGGAGCCGTCAGGTTCCGGGGGCGGCCCGCCGGATCCGCCGCGGGAGGTCCTCATCTGGCACGAGAGCCCGGCCGATCCCCCCAACCTGGGCCTGGTCACGCTCGCGGACGGGAGCGTCCGCCTGCTCACCGACTGGCCCAACCCGCACCCGCAGCTCACCGGCCTGACCAAGCGGCTGCTGCGGTATCAGCGCGAGGACGGGCTGCAGCTGTCCGGCATGCTCTACCTGCCGCCGGGCTATGACCCGGCCCGGGACGGGCGGCTGCCGCTGGTGGTGTGGGCGTACCCGCTGGACTACGGCGGCGCGGACACCGCGGGCCAGGTGCGGGGCAGCAGCCAGGCCTTCACCCGGCTGTCAGCGCTCGATCCGGCCTTCTTCGTGCTGCGCGGCTACGCGGTGCTGGCCGACGCCACCATGCCGGTCATCGGCGACCCGGAGACCATGAACGACACCTACGTGGAGCAGATCACCACCGCCGCGCAGGCGCACGTGCGGGCCCTGGCCGAGCTGGGGATCGCCGACCCGGACCGGGTCGCGGTCGGCGGCCACAGCTACGGCGGGTTCATGACGGCGAACCTGCTCGCGCACACCGGCCTGTTCGCCGCCGGGATCGCCCGCAGCGGCGCCTACAACCGCACCCTGACGCCGTTCGGGTTCCAGACTGAACGCCGCAACTTCTGGGAAGCGCCGGCGGCGTACGACCGGATGTCCCCGTTCCGGTACGCGGACAAGATCGCCACGCCGCTGCTGCTCATCCACGGCGCCGCCGACAACAACTCCGGCACCTTCCCGATCCAGTCGCAGCGGCTGTTCGAGGCGATCCGGGGGAACGGCGGCACCGCCCGGCTGGTCGTGCTCCCCTTCGAGAGCCACGGCTACCTGGCCCGCGAGTCAGTGCTGCATGTGCTGGCCGAGCAGTTCGACTGGCTGGCCCGGCATCTTGATCACTCCCGAGAGCCGAACGCGAGGAAGGCGGTGAGCGCCGCGATGACCAGCGCCACGCCCGCGCCGACGTAGATGGCGTCGACGCCGGTGCGGCCCTCCAGCACCAGATCGACGAAGGTGACCGCGACGACCAGGATCAGCATCGAGGCCACCCTGGCCTTGAGGTCGTTGAGGTCGCGCATCTGCAGCCAGCGCGGCACGGCGCCCAGCTTCCCGCCCGCGTCGATCTTGCTGATGAACAGCTCGTAGAATCCGAACGCCGCGATGATCAAGGTGGCCCCGATCAGGAACAGGTCGACCTCAACGACGAACACCCCCAGCTTGTGGCCGACCGGCAGCGGGTGCTCCAGGGTGGCCGGGACCGACGCGATGAATACGGCTACGGCATAGACGAAGGCCCACAACGCGGCCAGCACCAGGACAATCACCGGGATCAGGACGAGGAGCCGTGCCAGCGCCAGGAACCGTTCGAAAGCGTTCTGCAGCCGTTCCAGCGTGCCGTCGCGCCGCCCCTCAGCCGTCTGGCCGCGCGGCGGGGCCCCGTCTCCGTCCGCCTGGCCCTCAGGCATGGCTCATCGGGCTCCACCTGTGAACCTGGCCGTCATCGCAGCTGTCTTCCCCGTCATCTTCCTCGGCGAACTCCCCGACAAGACCATGATCGCATCGGTGGTGATGGCGGCCAGGAACCGGGCGAGCTGGGTCTGGCTGGGCGCAGCGGCCGCCTTCGCCGTGCACGTGGTCATCGCGACCACCCTGGGCGTGATCGTGTTCCGGCTGTTGCCGCGGCAGGCGGTGGACATCGCCGCGGCGGTGATCTTCCTGGCCGGCGCGGTGCTTACCGCCCGGGAGGCGCTGCGCGGCCGGGACGAGGACGAGGCGGAGCCGTCCCGGGGCCCGCAGCGGGCCGGGCGCGCCGCGCTCGCCGCGTTCGCCGTGATCTTCGTGGCGGAATGGGGCGACCTCACCCAGATCCTCATCGTCAACCTCGCCGCCAGGTTCCATGACCCGCTGGCGGTCGGCCTGGGTGCCACCGCGGCCCTGTGGGCGGCGGCCGGCCTGGCGGTGCTGGGCGGCCGGGGCCTGCTGCGGGTGGTCAGCGCGAACGTGATCCGGATCGCGACCGCCGTGATCCTCACCGGGCTTGCCGCCTACAGCGCCTGGACCGCGTTTTCCTGACC
>DASQSC010000071.1:0-5858 GCA_035642555.1 Streptosporangiaceae bacterium
GGCCGCCCGGCGCCGGATCCGGTAGCCGGGGCCGCGGGGCCGCGGCCCGGGCGGGACGGCGGCGGCCGGGGCCACCGCGGCCCGGAAGAACCAGCGCTTCGCCAGCTCGATCAGGGCCAGGTAGGCCACCACCATCAGCACCACCGCCAGGAAGAACAGGCCCGGCAGCGGCCGGAAGCCGAGGGTAGCGCCCAGCGGGATCGCGGGCAGCGCCGCGCCCACGATGACCACGCTCAGCGCGGCCAGCAGCAGCGGCAGGCTGGCATGGCTGCGGAAGAACGGGACCCGCCGGGTCCGGATCGCGAAGATCACCAGTGTCTGGGTGGCCAGCGACTCCACGAACCAGCCGGAACGGAACAGCGCCGGGCCCGCGTGGAAGCCCCAGAGCATGACACCGAACGTGATGAAGTCGAACACCGAGCTGATCGGCCCGAAGAACAGCATGAACCGGCGGATCAGCCGGACGTCCCAGCGCGACGGCCGGGCCAGCTGCTCGGGGTCGACGTGGTCGGTGGGGATGGCGAGCTGGCTGGAGTCGTAGAGCAGGTTGTTGAGCAGGATCTGCGACGGGAGCATCGGCAGGAAGCTCAGGAACAGTGACGCGCCCGCGGCGCTGAACATGTTCCCGAAGTTGCTGGACGTGCCCATCAGCACGTACTTCATGGTGTTAGCGAAGATCTTGCGGCCGCCGGAGACCCCGTCGGCGAGCACGTTCAGGTCCTTGTCCAGCAGCAGCACGTCGGCCGCGTCCTTGGCCACGTCGGTGGCGGAGTCGACCGAGATGCCCACGTCGGCGGCGTGCAGCGCGAGGGCGTCGTTGACGCCGTCGCCCAGGAACCCGACGTCGAGCCCGGTCTGCCGCTGCGCCCGCACCAGTTGCGCCTTGTGCTCGGGGCTGACCCGGGCGAACACGGTGGTGCCGGCCAGCAGCGCCGCCAGCTGCCCGCCCGCCGCGTCGATGTCCGCGCCGGTCGCGACCTTCGCGCCGGACAGCCCCAGGTCGGCGCACACCTTCCCGGCGACCACCGGGTTGTCGCCGGTGAGGACCTTGACGGTGATGCCCAGCGCCGCCAGCCGGTCCAGCGCGGCGGCGGCGCTGGCCTTGGGCGGGTCGAGGAACACCAGCAGCCCGCGCAGCCGCAGGCCGCGCTCGTCGCCCGGGACGAGCCCGGCGGCGTGGCCGGGGGCCGGCCTGGCCGCCACCGCCACCACCCGGTTCCCGGCCGCGAACTCGCGCTCCAGCGCGGCGCGGGCGGCGGGCGGCACGTCGTCGCACCAGCCGAGGACGCTCTCGGGCGCGCCCTTGGTGATGATCACCCGGGTCCCGTCCGGCGCGTCGGCGAGAACCGATACCGCGCGCCGATCATGATCGAACGGAAGGGTGGCGAGCCGCTGGTAGCCCGCCACGGCGGCCTGCTGCCGGGCAGCCGCGGGGGAGTCCCACAACGCGACGTCGAGCGGATTCCCGCCCACCGCGTGCCCGCCGGCAACCGTGGCCTCGTTGCACACGAGTCCCAGCAGCAGCGGCTCGTCGCCGGCGGTGCCGTCCGGGCCCACCGAGCGCATGAAGCGCAGCCGCCCCTCGGTCAGGGTGCCGGTCTTGTCGGTGAACAGCACCTCGATGTCGCCGAGGTCCTCGATACTCACCAGCCGCTTCACCAGCACCCGCCGCCGCGCGAGCTGGCGGGACCCGGCGGCCAGGCTGGTCGACACCACGGCCGGGAGCAGCTGCGGGGATATGCCGACCGCGATCGCCAGCGAGAACAGCAGGGCGTCAATGACCGGCCGGTGCAGGGCGACGTTGATGACGAAGATCGCGCTGGTGAGCACCCCGGCCACCTGCACCAGCAGCAGCGAGAACTTCCGCAGCCCGGCCTGGAACTCGGTCTCCGGGCGCTGCTGGCCGAGGCCGAGCGCGATCCGGCCGAACTCCGCCCGGCCGCCGGTGGCGACGACCACCCCGGTCCCCGCGCCGGCGTGCACCACCGTGCCCATCAGCGCGCAGCAGGACAGTTCGGCCAGCGCGGTCCCGGCCGGAACCGGCCGGGCGGACTTGTCCGCCGGCATCGACTCCCCGGTCAGCACCGACTCATCGCACTCCAGCCCGTCCGCTCGCAGCAGCCGCAGGTCAGCCGGGACCACCTCGCCCAGTTCCAGGTCAACGACGTCGCCCGGCACCAGCTCGGTCACGTCAGCCGACCGGGCCTGCCCGCCGCGATGAACCACGCAGCGGTGATGGACGCCGGAGTGCAGTGCCTCGGCGGCCTTCTCGGCCCGGAACTCGTTCAGGAAGCCCAGCCCCACCGAGGCGGCCAGGATCACCCCGATGATCACCGCGTCGCTGCGCTCGCCCACGAAGAACGACGCGACCGCGGTGACCGCCAGCAGCACCAGCAGCGGCGAACGCAGTTGCCGGGCCAGCACGCTGACCGCGCTGGTGCGGTGCGAGCGCACCGCGTTCGGCCCGGCCGTCTCGCGGCGGCGGGCGGCTTCCTCCTCGGTCAGCCCGCCGGTGGCCGTGCCGAGCCGTGCCAGCACCGCCTCCGCTGGCAGCGTCCCGGCGGTGGTGACCGCCAGCGAGTCCGGGCTGGTCACGCCGGATCGGAGTCCAGGCCGTGATCGATGGCGTACCGGACCAGCTCGACCCGGTTGTGCAGCTGCAGCTTGCTCAGCGTGTTCTGGACGTGGTTCTGCACGGTGCGGTGGGACAGCGTGAGCCGCTGCGCGATCTGCTTGTAGGACAGGCCGGTGGCGACCATCCGGAGGATCTCCGCCTCCCGGTCGGTGAGCCGGGGCGTGTCGGGCGAGGGGCTGGCGGACAGCCGCCGGAACTCGCCCAGCAGCAGCCCGGCCAGGCCGGGGGAGAAGACCGCGTCCCCGGCCGCTGTCCGCCGCACCGCGGCCACGAACTCGGCCCGGTCAGCGGACTTGACCAGGTAGCCGGCGGCGCCGGCCTTCACCGTGTCCAGCACGTCCCGCTGCTCGCCGCTGGCCGACAGGATGAGCACGGCCGCGCCCGGCCAGGCGGCCCGCAGCTGGCGGGTCACTTCCACCCCGGACAGGTCGGGCAGTTGCAGGTCGAGGACGACCACGTCGGGCCGGCACGCCCCGGCGGCGCGGACGGCCTGTTCCCCCTCGCCGACGGTGGCGACCACCTCGAACCCCGCCTCGGCGAGATCGCGGGCCACCGCGTCCCGCCACATGGGATGATCATCGACGATCATCACGCGCACGGCTGACTCGGCCACGGCCGCACTCTAACCGTCGCGCGGCCCGGCAGCATCATTCCGGCGCCCGCAGCCTCCCCTCGGTACCCGCAGCCTCACCTCGGTGCCGGCGCCCGGCGCCGTCGTGATGCTCGCCGACCCGCCGAGATCGCGGAGGCGGCCGCAGATGGCCTGGCTGACGCCGAGCCGCCCTTCGGCGGCCGCCTGCGCGAGCCGGCCTGGCGGCATGCCGGGACCGTCATCCCTGATGGTGACGCTCACCGCGTCGCCCTCGTCCTCCACCAGTACCCAGGCCCTGGCCTGCGCGCCGCAGTGCTGCCGCACGTTGTCGAGCGCGGCCAGCACCGCCGCGGCCGTCTCCCGCGCCGCCGGGCCCGGCAGCAGCACCGGATCCGCGGGGGTGGCCACCGAGACCTCCGACGCCGACAGGGGGGTGAGCAGGCCCCGCAGGTCAGCCTCGCCCGCGGGCGGGGCCGCCTCCCTTCCCGCCGCGATCAGCGTGCGCAGCGCTCGTTCCTGCTCGCCGGCGAGCCGGCCCAGCTCGGCCGCCTCGCCGCCGATCTCACCGCCGCGCCGCTGCACGAGCGCGAGCACCTGCAGCACCGAGTCGTGAATGCCGCGGGCCAGCCGCTCCCGCTCCCGGCTGGCCGCCTCGATCTCGGTGGCGCGCTGGAGCGCCCGCTCGGCCCGGGTCGCAAGCGTGGACACGTACCCCACCACGATCCCGGCGAGCAGCAGCAGCACCGATCCGTTCAGCGCCGGGCTGCTGAAGGCGCCGGCCAGCGCCTGGTGATGCAGCGCCAGGTCGCACAGGCCGAGCACGATGCCGGCGGCCGCGCCGGCCCAGCTGCCCCCGGTCACCGCCCAGGCCAGCACCGGGCCTGCCACCCAGGTCGCGGTGACCGGCGTGGCTGACACCTCAACGCTGTGCGGGTACTGCACCAGCGCCGTCGACAGCAGGGCCGCCGCGGTGACCGCCAGGTCCGCGGCCAGCAGCGGGCGGGTCCGGTGCGCGGGCACCGCGTAGGCCAGGCTGGTCCCGGCCGTCCACGCCGCCATGGCGGCCAGGACGGCCCAGGCCCAGCCCGGGCGCGAGTAGCTGGCGCTTCCCACCGCGATCAGCGCCGCCGCGTAGGCGAGCGAGGCGAAGCGGAACACCGCGATAGAGCGCCACAGCGTGGCCTCGACGGTCACCGGGGACCTTTCCGGTCCTTCCGGCCGGCCCGGCCGCAGCGAGAGCACCTGCCCATGATCGGGGGACCGGGCCCGCCGGACAAGCCCGGAGCGAGCCGGGCCAAACCGGGATGGGCAGGGCTGACGACCATTGGCTCCCGGTTGGGGACCTTAGTCCCCTGGCGGGCCATGGCTCCGGGTGACTTCACTGGCCCCATGTTCGCTAGCCGGGAGATCGTGCTCGAGGTCAGCTTTCCGGCCGCGCAGGCCGGGCTGGGCCGGCTGACCGACGGCTGCTGGCTGGAGGACGCCTCCCGCATGGCCTACGCGGAGGGCCTGGCCGGCCTGCCCCGCGCGGGCCCGTTCGGGGACGCGTTCGGCGCGTCCAAGCTGGTCCGGGTTAGCCTGCTGGAGCCGATGCCGCGAAAGGACCTGGTGATCCTGGCGCTGCGGTGGGAGGCTACCGGCGTAAGCGGCAGGGCATTCCCGGTCCTGGACGCGAACCTGGAGCTGAGCCCGGCGAGCGAGACCAGCAGCAGGCTCGTCCTCACCGGCGCCTACCGGCCGCCGCTGGGCGCGCTGGGGTTCGACCTGGACCGGGCGGTGCTGCAACAGGTGGCGAGCACGACGGTGTACGCCCTGCTCAGGCGCATCGGCGAGGCGATCGCCGGGGCGCAGCACGGGAACGGGCAGACGCCGGTCACGGTCTCCCCGGCAGAGCACGACCAGGGCTCCGGCCAGGCCTGCTGAGGGGCGGCCCGGCCGGCCAGGCACAGGGAGGACGACGGTGGCTGCCGGGGTTCGCCGGATCGTCCCGGTCACGCTGGGCTGGGAGGACCTGCCCAAGTCGGTGTCGGTTGAAGGCGCGCCGGTCACCGAGCGGCTGCGCGAGCCGGTCCCCGGCATCCTGGTGCAGTGCGACGGCGGCTGGCTGCTGCTCGACACCGGCTTCAACACCGCGCTGATCGCCGACCCGGCGCTGCGCCGGCGGTTCCACGGCGACCCGCTCGTGCAGCCGGTGCTGCCGGGGCCCGGCGAGCCGCTGCCGGACGCCCTGGCCGCGGCCGGGGTGGACCTCGGCGACATCGCCGCCGTCGCCGTCAGCCACCTGCACTCCGACCATGCGGGCGGCCTCAAGCTGTTCGCCGGCCGGGTGCCGGTGCACATCCAGCAGGCCGAGCTCAGCTATGGGCTGTCCGGCCTGACCGGGCCGGACGGGCCGGAGCAGAACGGCATCTACCGGATCGACTTCGACGACCCGCGGATCGATTGGCGGGCCGGCGACGGTGACACCGAG
Organism: Streptosporangiaceae bacterium; assembly: GCA_035642555.1. Classification (GTDB taxonomy): domain Bacteria; phylum Actinomycetota; class Actinomycetes; order Streptosporangiales; family Streptosporangiaceae; genus JAIRTY01. The sequence goes on from DASQSC010000071.1 coordinate 5,698, forward strand.
ATAGCGCCGGGCGTGACGGCCGTGCTCACCGCCGGGCACACCCCCGGTCACCAGAGCTTCGTAGTCAGCGTGGACGAGTCCGCGGGCGGCGGCGGGTTCGTGTTCGCGTTCGACGCCGCCGACCTCACCGAGAACATCGACCGCGAGGTCGCGGTGGGCGG
>DASQSC010000072.1:0-5062 GCA_035642555.1 Streptosporangiaceae bacterium
CGACGCCTACTCGATCCGCCAGCCGCTGGGCGTGGTGGCGGGCATCACCCCGTTCAACTTCCCGGCCATGGTGCCGATGTGGATGTTCCCGATCGCCATCGCCTGCGGCAACACGTTCGTGCTGAAGCCGTCCGAGAAGGACCCGTCGGCGTCGCTGCTGCTGGCCCGGCTGTGGGCGGAGGCGGGCCTGCCAGACGGCGTGTTCAACGTGGTGCACGGCGACAAGGAGGCGGTCGACTCGCTGCTGGTCCACCCGGACGTGCGGGCGGTCAGCTTCGTCGGGTCGACGCCGATCGCCCGGTACGTGTACCAGACCGCGACCGGGGCGGGGAAGCGGGTGCAGGCGCTCGGCGGGGCCAAGAACCACATGGTGGTGCTGCCCGACGCCGACCTGGACCTGGCCGCCGACGCCGCGGTGTCGGCCGGCTTCGGCTCCGCGGGGGAACGGTGCATGGCCGTCTCCGTGCTGGTGGCGGTGGAGCCGGTGGCCGATGACCTGGTGTCAAAGATCGCCGGCCGGGTGAAGGCGCTGCGGGTCGGGCCCGGCAGCGACGCGCAGGCCGAGATGGGGCCGCTGGTCTCGGCCTCGCACCGGGACAAGGTCGCCTCCTACCTGGACGCCGGCGTCGCCGATGGCGCCACCCTCGCGGTGGACGGGCGGTCGCATCCGGTGACCGGCGGCAGCGAGGACGGCTTCTGGCTCGGGCCCAGCGTGCTTGACCACGTCACGCCGGAGATGAGCTGCTACACCGATGAGATCTTCGGCCCGGTGCTGTCGGTGGTGCGGGTCCCCGCCTACCATGACGCGGTCGCCCTGGTGAGCGAGAACCCGTACGGCAACGGGACGGCGATCTTCACCAACGACGGCGGCGCCGCCCGCCGGTTCGTGAACGAGGCCGAGTGCGGGATGATCGGGGTCAACGTGCCGATCCCGGTCCCGATGGCCTACTACTCGTTCGGCGGCTGGAAGACGTCGCTGTTCGGTGACACCCACGCGTACGGGACCGACGGCGTGCACTTCTACACCCGTGGCAAGGCCGTCACCTCCCGCTGGCTGGACCCTAGTCACGGCGGCGTCAGCCTGGGCTTCCCGCAGAACAAGTAGGCGACTCGGTCCGAGGCTGGTCAGCCCCGTGGCGGGCGGCACCGGCTCAGCCGCGCCGGAAGACGGCCGCGTTCGCGACGGCCGCGGCGGCCAACAGCAGCGCGCCGATCACCAGGCTGTCGACCATCCCGCCGCGGAACGAGCTGCCGTGCTGTGCCAGCCAGCCGATCCCGGCTGACCCCCCGCTGACCAGCCCGCCGAACAGGGCTACGCCCATCGCCGAGCCCAGCTGGCGGGACGCGTTGAGCACGCCGCCGGCCAGCCCGGCCTGGGACGCGGGCACGCTCTCCAGCAGGGCGGTGATCAGGGCCGGGATCGACGCCCCGAGGACGCCGAGCGGGATCAGCAGCAGCGCCGTCCGCCACACCGGGCCCGCCCAGGCCAGCCCGGCCATCCCGGCAGCGGTGACCAGCATGCCCGCGACCAGCGGGACAGCCGGGCCGAACCTGGCGGCCAGCCTGGGCGAGGCCAGGTTGGCCGCCATGACGCTGACGGCCACGGGGACGAACATCAGCCCGGCCGCCAGCGCGGAGGCGCCGCGGACCTGCTGCACGTACAGCCCCATGACGAACGCTATCCCGTACCAGGCGGCGTTGACGGCGAACCCGCTGCCGAGCACGACCAGGGCGGCGCGGCCGCGGAACAGCCCGAGCGGCACCACGGGGGCCGCCGCCCGCGACTCGGCCAGCACGAACGCCCCGGCCGCCGCGATGGCGATGAAGAATGCCGCCAGCACCCGGGGCGCCCCGTACCCCGCGGGGCCGGCCTCGATCATCGCGTAGGTCAGCCCGCCCAGCATGAGGACGGCCGCGAGCTGGCCGGCAAGGTCCAGGCCCGCGGGCAGGCGCGGGGAGGGCGGCACCCGGACGAGCAGCGCGAGCGCGGCGAGGCCGGCCGGGACGTTGATCAGGAAGATCCCTCGCCAGCTCGACTCGCTGACCAGAAGGCCGCCGACGACCGGGCCGGCCGCGATGGCCACGGAGCCCGCGCCTGTCCACAGCGCGATGCCGCGCGCCCGGCGCGCCGGGTCGCCGAACGCCTGCCGCACCAGCGCCAGCGATGACGGGAGCATGACTGCGGCAGCGCAGCCCTGGATGAACCGCGCCCCGGTGAGCAACCCGAGCCCGGGTGCCGCCCCGCAGGCGATCGAGGCCAGCGTGAACCCGGTCACGCCGCTGGCATAGGCCCGCCGGGCGCCGATCCGGTCCGACAGCGCCCCCGCCGACAGCAGCAGCGCGGCGAACATCAGCGTGTAGCCGTCGACCACCCACTGCAGCCCGGCGGTGGCGGCATGCAGATCGCGGCCCATGGTGGCGAGCGCCACGTTCACCGCCGAGACATCCACGGTGATCATGAAGAAGCCCAGCATCCCGGCTGCCAGTGCCCGCGCCGGCGGCGTGGTGCCGCTGCTGCGGGCCGGACATGCCGTCGCGGTGGTGGTGGTGGTCATGACCTCAGCATCGCGGCCGGGAAGCTGCGGGCGGCAGGCCGCGTTTATCCCCGGTGTGACACTGCCCCCCAGCGACAACGAGCTCGGGGTCTTCCTGCGCAGCCGGCGGGAGCGGATCACCCCCGCCCAGGCGGGCCTGCGGGCCGTGCACGGCGCGCGCCGCACTCCCGGCCTGCGGCGAGAAGAGGTCGCCACCCTGGCGAGGGTGTCCATCGACTACTACACCAGGCTGGAGCGCGGCCGGGAACGGCACCCGAGCGCGGCGGTGCTGGACGCGCTGGCGGGCGTGCTCGGGCTGGACGAAGCCGAGCGGGCGCACCTGCAGGCGCTGGCGGCGCACGCGGCGGGCAACGGGACGCCGCGGCCTGCCGTTCCCCGCTCCGGCGTCCGTGAGACGTCGCTGGTGCTGCTCGAGGCCCTGCGGCCCAGCCCCGCCGCGGTGCTCACCCGCGGCAACGACATGCTCGCCGCCAACCCGGGCGGGCTGGCGATCTTTTACGGCCTGGCTGACTGGCCTCCGGAGCGGCGGAACCTCACCCGCTATCTCTTCCTGCACCCCGCCGCCCGGACGCTGTGGGCGGACTGGGAGGGGATCGCCGCCGGGCACGTGGCCCACCTGCGCTCGATCGCGGGACAGGATCCCGGCGCGCAGGACATCACCCGGCTGGTCGAGGGCCTGCTGGCGGAGAGCAAGGACTTCGCCCGGTTCTGGTCCCGTTATGACGTGAAGCCCAGGTCCGCGGGCGACAAGCGGTTCCTGCACCCGACGGCCGGCCGGATGACCCTGTGCTACGAGAACATGCCCCTGGCCAGCGCCGGCGGCCAGCGGCTGATCGTGTACCTGGCGCGGCCGGGGACCGCGGACCACGACGCGATGGTCCTGCTCGACAAGCTCGCCGCCGGGCCGGCCGGGGCTGACGTACCTGACCGGAACCGGGGTCAGCCGGCGGCGCGGGCCAGCACGGGCTCGTAGCCACTGGCCTGCCCGGCTGCGGTCGGATGGTAGGAGTCGGTCAGGAACGTCCAGTCCACCGAGTGCAGCCAGGAACTGCTGTCGCAGATCTCGTGCCCGGCGAAGGCGGAAATCGCGTCCGCATACGTGAAGCCGCCGAACTTGCCGGTCTCGGCCTGGATCACCCCGTCCAGCACGTCGGCGCCGCCGTCGAGCGCCTTCCGCTTGGTCGTGCTCAGGCCGATGCATGTCGAGGACTTGGACAGGTCATAGAACTCCGGGTACCCGAGCACGACCACATGGGCGCTCGGCGCGTCCCGCCTGATGTCGGCGAACAGGGTGCCCAGCTTGCCGGGCAGGACGGTCCTGGCCTGGTTCTCGGCGTTGTCTATAGCACTCACGCAGTCGCTGTTGCTGCCGAGCACGCAGGTCTCCATCACGCTGGCGAACCCGACGTCGTTCCCGCCGATGGTGATCGAGATCAGGCTGGTGGTGGAGCTGACGGCGGCCAGCTGGCTGTTGATGACGTCGGTGGTGGTCGCGCCCGAGCACGCCACGAACGCGAACGAGGCGGGGTCGTTGGCGCTGGCCCAGACCTCCGAATAGGCATGGGAGCTGCGGTAACAGGACCCGCCCGAGTAGCTGCCAGCCCCCAGGCCGGACGAGTACGAGTCACCGAGCGCGACGTAGTGCGCGCCGGACGCGCTCGCCGGGGACGCGGTGAGCAGCAGCGCTGACGCCGCCAGCGCGGCGGCGGCCACCAGGGCGTATCTCGCAGAACTCCGGGCGCGGCACGATAACATCCGGATCCCCCTCGCTGGGCAGGCGTGGCTCTTAACTCCCGGGTAACATCGCGCAGCGGGACCGTCAAGACAGTGTTGGTTAGCTAGCGGGTGACCCCGGGTATCCGTCAGGGCAGGTCAGAACGCGTCAGGGGAGGCGCGATCCGGCCCCTCCGCGGGGCTCGCGGCCGGTTCCGGGGTCCGGCTGACGGTGAGCCCGGCCCGCCGGGCCGCCGCCGCGAACGCGACCGAATCAGCGATCGCGGCACCGCCCGGGTCGTTGTTGAAGTAGACGTAGACCTCGGCGGTGGCGGGCCAGCCGCCGGCCAGCCGGGCGGTCCACGACCGCAGCGCCTGCTGCCCGTACCGTGGCCACGGCCTGGCCGCTCCCTGATGGAAGCGGAGATAGCCCCAGCCGGCCGTCCGCCACAACGGCGTGACCGGCCGGCCGAGCTGGTCCGCCCAGCACAGCGCGGCGTCGTGCTCGGCCAGCACCTCCCGCACCTCGCCGGTCCACCAGGACTGGTGGCGCGGCTCGACCGCGACCCGGATCCGGCCGCCCGGCCCGCCGGCCGGGTGAGGGTGGCGGGTGAACTCGGCCAGGCACTGAGCGAGCGCGGCGGGGTCGGCCTGCAGCGTGGGGGGAAGCTGCAGCAGCACCGGCCCCAGCCGGTCACCCAGGCCCGCGGCCGCCGCCAGCAGCCGGGCCACCGGCTCGGCCGGATCCCGCAGCCGCCGGATATGGGTCAGGTACCGGCTGGCCTTGACCGCCA
>DASQSC010000073.1:0-7074 GCA_035642555.1 Streptosporangiaceae bacterium
CTACCGCAGGTGACAGGGCCGAAGGTCACCGGCGGCGGGGCGGTGAGAACAGGTCCTTGATCGCCTTGATGGCCACCGCCGCCAGCACCAGCGACGTGGTGATCCTCGGCGCCGCGGGCGCGCGGCCGGCGGGCGGCTGACCGCCAGTGCGGGCCGGCGCCAGCTGAGCGCCGCGGCGCAGTTCGGTGTCGCTCTCGGGGTGGGTCAGCAGGCGGCGCTGCTGCAGCCGGTAGAGCAGGCCGAAGGCCGGCCCGACGATGAGCGCAGCGGCTCCCGCGATGACCAGTTCCGCCAGCAGTGCGCCGGGGGGCGCGCTGCCGGCGGCGAGCGTGAGCGAGCCCGGGAGCAGGTCCGGGTACTGGGCCAGGCCCCAGCCCCACACCACGGCCGCCACCGCGATCGCGGCTGTCACCCGCAGCCCCGGGAACCAGCGGAGCCAGATCATGCCCAGCACCGCCACCCCGGCGGCGATCGAGACCGCCACCAGCGGCAGGGCGCGCCCGGTCAGCCCGGCGAACACGTGCGGCGCGCTGCGGGAGAGCTCGGCGAACGTGACCGCCCCGAGCGCCCCGGTGAGCACCCCCGCCCCGGTGGCGCGGAGCAGGAAGTAGCGGATCAGCTCCTGGTGCCCGCGCAGCCTGGCCTCCAGCACCAGGAAGATCGCGCTGATGTAGGCGCAGGCGGCGACGAACAGCGCCCCGGTGAGCACCGCGGTCAGCGAGGTCCAGGCGGCCAGCAGGTTGCCAGCCGGGCGGGCCGGGACCTGCCCGGTCGCGACCGCGCCGATGACGGTGCCCAGGAAGAACGGCGTGATCAGCGAGGCGGCGGCGAACATCGCCCCGGTGAGCTGCTGCATCCGCAGCCGCTCGGCGGTGTGCCGGAACGCGAACCCGACCCCCCGCAGGAAGATCCCGAGCAGGGACAGGCTGAGCGGGATGAACAGCGCGGTCATGATGGCGGCGAACGCGGGCGGGAATCCGGTCCACAGCAGCACCAGCACGAAGATCAGCCAGACGTGGTTGGCCTCCCAGACCGGGGTGATCGACTCGTCGATCAGCTCCCTGGCCGCCGCGCCGCGGCGGGCGCCGCCTGCCAGCAGGTCCCAGATGCCGCCGCCGAAGTCTGCCCCGCCGAACAGCGCGTACGCGGCCAGCGCCACGAACATGACCGCGGCGGTGGCGATCGCCTCGCCGGACGGGCTCATGGCGCCCGCGGCATGGCCGGCGGCGGCCCGTACGGCACCTGCTCGGCTTCCTCGTCAGCGGGCCGCTCCGCGCGCCAGCGCCGGGACATGATCATCGGGATGCCGATCGAGACCACCGTCATGACCGCGTAGAGGATCAGGATCACCGTCAGCGTGACCACCACCCCGCTCGCCCGCGTGACCGCGCTGCTGGTGAGCATGACGTGGTAGACGATCCACGGCTGGCGGCCGACCTCGGTGACGGTCCAGCCAGCTTCCATGGCGATGACCGCGGCCACGCCGCCGAGGGCGGCGGGCACCAGGAACCACTTGGTCAGCAGCAGCCGCCGGTGCAGCCACCACCACCAGCCCTGCCAGGCCGCCACCGCCAGCAGCAGGAAACCGAGCCCCACCATCACGTCGAAGCTCAGGTGAATGAGCGTGGGCACGGGCGGCCTGCGGTCCGGCGGGACGCTGTCCCAGCCGATGACCCGGGTGCGGGGGGAGAAGCCCACCAGGATCGAGTCGAGCGCCGGGATCGCGGTGCCGAAGTAGACGCGGCCGTTCAGCAGGATGCCGCCCACGTACTCGGGAACCTCCCGGCCGGTCCGGGCGACGAACTCCATCGCGGCGAACTTGACCGGCTGGTTGCTGGCGATGAAGCGGGTGATGATGTCGCCCATCATGACCTGCAGCGGGGTGGCGATCGCGGCCAGCGAGAACGGGATGGCCAGGCCGAGCCGGTGGTAGCGGTCCCGGCGGCCGCGCAGCAGCCCGGCCGCGTACACGCCGGCCACGAGGTAGCCCGTCACCATGTACGCGGCCAGCACCATGTGCGGGGTCTGGTACGGGGTCGCGGCGTTGAAGTAGACCGACAGCGGGTCGACCTTGCTGATCCTGCCGTGGCTGAGCGTGAACCCGGCGGGCGCGTTCATCCAGGAGTTCGCCGCGACCACCGACAGCGCCCCCGCCGCGCCCGCCACCGCCATCGGCACGCCGCTCCACCAGTGCGCCCACGGCGACATCCGCCGCCACCCGTACAGGTAAACGCCCAGGAAGATCGCTTCCAGGAAGAAGAAGATCCCCTCGACGGTGAACGGGATGCCGATGGTCGCGCCGAACCGCCCCATCAGTCCCGGCCACAGCAGGCCCATCTCGTACGACAGCACGGTCCCGGACACCGCGCCGACCGCCACCAGCACCGCCATGACCTTCGACCAGCGCCGCGCCAGCAGCATCGCCGCGGCATCGCCGCGCCTGATGCCGATCCACTCCGCGACGAGCGTCGCGCCCGGGAGCGCGATGCCGAAGCAGGCGAGGATGATGTGGAACCCGAGCGACGACGCCATCTGCGAGCGGGCCGGCAGCGGGCTGGCGGCCACCAGCTGCGCCCCGAGGCTCATCGCGTACCCCTGCCGGTATGAGTTCGGTTTCCCGATGCGCTAGGTGTACCGCCATCGCCGCGGGGGTACACGCCCGGGAGTCCCGGGATTGCGGGGCGGCATCACGGACAGGGCTGGGTGTTACCGGATATGCGGGCTGTTGCCCTGGTCATCCTGCTCGGGCTGGGCATCGGCGCGCTCGGGCTGGCGGCGGCCGACCTCTACACCGTCGGGGTACTGGTCCTGTTCATCGGCGTCATCGGCGCGGTCGTGGTGGCCGGCGACCGGCTGATAGCGGCCGCCGGCCGGCGGCGGCCGCCCGCATGGCGGGGGCCGCGCTGACCGCCGGGGCGGGCCGTGCCGGGGGCGGACGGCCGGTCCGGCGTAGGCTGACAGCTACCGGCAGTCGTGACTAGGGAGACACGTCGTGGGCGTCCGCACGTGGATCGAAGGATGGCCGGTCTATCGCCAGTTCAGCGGCGACGACGGGCTCGGCCGCGGCGCGGCGGCCAAGAGCCGGGTAACAGCCGGGCTCGCGCCGCGGACCCGGACCGCGGACAAGATCGTCAAGTCGGTGTGCCCCTACTGCGCCGTCGGCTGCGGCCAGAACGTCTACGTCTCCGGCGGCAAGGTCACCCAGATCGAGGGTGACCCGGACTCCCCGGTGAGCCGCGGGCGGCTGTGCCCGAAGGGGTCGGCGAGCCTGCAGCTGGCCACCGGCCCCCAGCGGCGGTACCGCGTGCTCTACCGGCGGCCGGGCGGCACCGGGTGGGAACCGCTGGACCTGGACACGGCGATGGACATGATCGCCGACCGGGTGATCGCGGCCCGCCGCCAGGGCTGGCAGGACGAGGTGGACGGCGCGGTCACCCGCCGCACGTTGGGGGTCGCCAGCCTGGGCGGGGCGACGCTGGACAATGAAGAGAATTACCTGATCAAGAAGCTGTTCACGGCGCTGGGCGCGATCCAGATCGAGAACCAGGCGCGGATTTGACACTCCTCGACCGTCCCCGGTCTGGGGACCAGCTTCGGCCGCGGCGGGGCGACCACGTTCCAGCAGGACCTGCAGCACTCTGATTGCATCGTGATCGAGGGCTCGAACATGGCCGAGTGCCATCCGGTCGGGTTCCAGTGGGTGATGGAGGCCAAGGCCCGCGGCGCGACGGTGATCCATGTCGACCCGCGGTTTACCCGTACCAGCGCGCTGGCCGACCTCCACGTGCCGATCCGGGCCGGCGCGGACATCGCGTTCCTGGGCGGGATCATCAACTACGTCCTGTCGAACGAGAAGTACTTCCGTGACTACGTGGTCGCCTACACGAACGCGGCCACGATCCTGACCGAGGACTACGCCGACACCGAGGACCTCGGCGGAGTGTTCGCCGGGCTCGACCGCGAGCACCGCCTCTACGACATGAAGACCTGGCGGTACCAGGGCAGCGTGGTGCGCCCGGCCGTCGGTCAGCGGAGCCCCGCCGAGACCCGCGGCCCGCTCCCGGCCGCCGACCTGCGTAAGGTGCGGCGGGCAGGCCGCGGCGAGGCCCACGGGTCCCGGGGCGCCGCCGCGCATCCGGACCCCGACACCGACGAGACCCTCAGCCACCCGCGGTGCGTCTTCCAGGTGCTCAAGCGGCATTTCGCCCGGTACACGCCGGAACAGGTGGCCGAGGTCACCGGGGTGCCGGCGGAGACGTTCCGGCGGGTGTGCGAGCTGGTCACGGCGAATTCCGGGCGGGACAAGACCACCGCCTTCGTCTACAGCGTGGGCTGGACCCAGCACACGGTCGGGGTGCAGTACATCCGCACCGCCGCGATCCTGCAGGCGCTGCTGGGCAACATCGGCCGCCCCGGCGGCGGGATCATGGCGCTGCGCGGGCACGCGTCCATCCAGGGCTCCACCGACATTCCCACGCTGTTCGACCTGCTGCCCGGCTACCTTCCGATGCCGCACGCGTACGGGAACGAGGACCTCGCGACCTACATCGCGGCCGAGACGGTGTCCGAGGGATTCTGGGCCAATACCCGGGAATATATGATCAGCCTGCTGAAGGCCTGGTGGGGCGACGCCGCCACAGCGGAGAACGATTTCTGCTACGGCTACCTGCCGCGGCTGACCGGCAGCCACAGCACCTACGAGACCGTGCTGGCCCAGCTCGCCGGGGAGTGCAAGGGCTATTTCCTGTTCGGCCAGAACCCTGCCGTCGGCTCCGCCAACGCCAAGCTGCAGCGGCTGGGCATGGCGAACCTGGACTGGCTGGTGGTCCGGGATTTCTCGCTGATCGAGAGCGCGACGTTCTGGCAGGACGGACCCGAGATCGAGACCGGGGAGCTGCGCACCTCGGATATCGGCACCGAGGTGTTCTTCCTCCCGGCGGCGGCGCACACCGAGAAGGACGGCAGCTTCACCAACACCCAGCGGATGCTGCAGTGGCACCACACCGCGGTCGAGCCGTCCGGGGATGCGCGCAGCGACCTGTGGTTCGTCTACCATCTCGGCCGGCGGATCCGGGCGAAGCTGGCCGGGTCCGGCGACCAGACCGACCGGCCCGTCCTCGATCTCACCTGGGACTACCCGGTCACCGGGCCACTGGCGGAACCCGACGCCGACGCTGTTCTGGCCGAGATCAACGGCTGGGACGCGGACGGGAAGCCGCTGACGTCCTACACCCAGCTGGCCGCGGACGGCTCCACCGCCTGCGGCTGCTGGATCTACTGCGGGGCGCGGGCCGACGGGGTGAACCAGACCGCTCGCCGCAAGCCCGGCAGCGAGCAGAACTGGGTCGCGAACGAGTGGGGCTGGGCCTGGCCCGCCAACCGGCGGATCCTGTACAACCGTGCATCCGCCGACCCGGACGGCAAGCCGTGGAGCGAGCGCAAGGCCCTGGTCTGGTGGGACGCGGACAAGCAGCGCTGGACCGGGCACGACAACCCGGATTTCATCGCCAACCGGGAGCCGTCCTACCGGCCTGGCAAGGACGCGACCGGCGTGGCGGCGATTTCCGGGGACGACCCGTTCATCATGCAAGCCGACGGCAAGGCGTGGCTGTTCGCCCCGGCAGGCCTGGCCGACGGCCCGCTTCCCGTCCATTACGAGCCGCAGGAGAGCCCGTTCCCTAATCTCCTCTACGACCAGCAGCACAACCCGGTCCGCGAGATCATCGTCAACTCCCACAACCGGTACCAGCCCAGCGGCGGCCAGCCCGGCTCCGCCGTGTTCCCGTACGTGGCGACCACCTACCGGCTGACCGAGCATCACACCGCCGGGGGCATGTCGCGCTTCCTGCCCTACCTGGCCGAATTGCAGCCGGCGTTCTTCTGCGAGGTCTCGCCGGAGCTGGCGGCCGAGCGCGGGCTTGAGCACACGGGCTGGGCCACGATCGTCACCGCGCGCAACGCGATCGAGGCCCGGGTGCTGGTGACCGAGCGGATGCGGCCGGTGCGGGTGGCCGGCCAGGTGGTGCACCAGGTGGGCCTGCCATACCACTGGGGCCCGAACGGCCTGACGACCGGGGACGCCGCCAACGAGCTGTCGCACCTGGCCCTCGACCCGAACGTGCACATTCAGGAGGTCAAGGCGCTGGCGTGTGACATCCGCCCCGGGCGGCGGCCGCGCGGGCGGGCGCTGCTCGACCTCGTCCGCTCCTACCAGCGGCGCGCCAAGATCACCGCAAAAACGGGAACGGAGGCCTGATCACGATGGCGCACGCCGCATCCGGGCCCGGCCCGGCCTTCGCCACCGGGCCGGCGGACGCCGCTGGCGGGCTCGACCCGGCGGCCGGCTCCGGGTACGCGGACCACCCGCCGCGGATGGGGTTCTTCACCGACACCTCCGTCTGCATCGGGTGCAAGGCGTGCGAGGTCGCCTGCAAGGAATGGAACGCGGTGCCGGCGGACGGGCTGGAGCTGACCGGCATGTCCTACGACAACACCGCCAGCCTGGATGCCTCCACCTGGCGGCACGTCGCGTTCATCGAGCAGGCCGCGCCCGCCGGCGCGGCGGACTCCGTCCTGCCGGACCCCGGCGGGCCCATCGCCGGCGGCGACGGCGTGCGGTGGCTGATGTCGAGCGACGTGTGCAAGCACTGCACCGAGGCTGCCTGCCTGGACGTGTGCCCCACCGGGGCGCTGTTTCGCACCGAGTTCGGCACCGTCGTGGTGCAGGACGACGTCTGCAACGGCTGCGGTTACTGCATCCCCGCCTGCCCGTTCGGCGTCATCGGGCGGCGCGACTCCGATGGCGGGGCGCACAAGTGCACGCTGTGCTACGACCGGCTCGGTGACGGCCTGACCCCGGCCTGCGCCAAGGCCTGCCCGACCGAGTCGATCCAGTTCGGGCCGCTGGAAGAACTGCGCGAACGGGCCGCCGGCCGGGTGACCGAGCTGCACGAGGCCGGGGTGAGCGACGCCCGGCTGTACGGCGCCGACCCGGCGGACGGCATCGGCGGCGCGGGCGCGTTCTTCCTGCTGCTGGATGAGCCGGAGGTGTACGGGCTACCGCCCGACCCGGTG
>DASQSC010000074.1:0-5712 GCA_035642555.1 Streptosporangiaceae bacterium
GCGGGCCGCACCTACACGGTCGGGGTGATCACCACCGACAGCTTCGGCCGGTTCAGCATCCCGGTCATGCTGGGCACTGAGGACGCGCTGGGCGCGGGGCAGATCTCGGTGTTCATGTGCGACACCCGGGACGACCCGGAACGCGAACGGCAGTACCTGGACATGCTGCTGAGCCGTCAGGTGGATGGCCTGATCGTGGCCGGCCGCCGGATCGAGCCGCGGCCGAGCGTGGGGACCGGCCTCGGCGTCCCGGTCGTCTACGCGATGACCCAGCCGCTCGACACCGACGAGGCCGCGGTGCTGCCCGACGATACCGGCGGCGGCAGGCTCGCCGCCGAGCACTTCCTGGCATCCGGGCGGCGCCGGCCGGGCCACATCACCGGCCCGGAACGGTTCCTGTGCGCCCGGAAGCGGGCCGGCAGCTTCTGCGACGTGATGGCCGAGGGCGGGATCCGCTTCCAGCCCGGCGACGTGCTGTACGGGGAGTGGAACGAGCGCTGGGGCCGGGAGGCGGCCGCGCTGCTGCTGCGGGAGTCTCCGGAGACCGACGCGATCTTCTGCGGCAGCGACCAGATCGCGCGGGGGGTGTCGGACGGCCTCCGGCTGGCCGGCCGCCGGGTCCCCGACGACATCGCGCTGATCGGCTTCGACAACTGGGAACCGATGGCACTGGGCGCAGATCCGCCCCTGACCAGCGTGGACATGTGCCTGGAAGAGGTTGGCCGGACCGCTGCGCGGTACCTGCTGGCCGCGATCAACGGCGAGCCCGCCCGCGGCGTCCACGCCGTGCCGCCGCAGCTGGTGATCCGGGAGTCCGCCCCCGCCCAGCCCGCCTGACACCGGCCACCCAGCCCGCTCGCGATCACGGCCGGCCCGCGCCCTGATCCTCCCAGCCCCGCTCGCGCCCACGGCCGGCCGCGGTCACCGCTGACCGTAACCACCGGAACAGATAAGTTTGCGAACGGAAATGAACAGAATTGAACGCATATGGCGCTGCCCTCAATAAAGTTCAGCAGTGGCAACCGAAACCGGCAGCGCGCAACCCAATGACCCTTGACCAGCCTGATGTGAGCGGTAACAATTTGGTGCCAGATGTCCCGGGCGTCGGCGACACGTCCTAGATCTGGAGACCCGCGTGACACGCCCTGCTGACGAGCGCGCCCGGCCGCCGGTCATGGCCGACGTGGCACGGCTGGCCGGTGTCTCGCACCAGACTGTCTCCCGGGTGCTCAACGATCACCCGAACGTGCGGCCGCAGACCAGGGAAACCGTGCTTGCCGCCATCTCGCAGCTCGGGTACCGGCCCAATGCGGCGGCCCGGACGCTGGTCACCCGCCGCACCCGCACCCTCGGCGTGATCAGCTTCGACACCACGCTCTACGGGCCGGCCTCGATGGTGTACGGGATCGAGCGCGCCGCCGGGCATTCCTACTTCGTGTCCATCGCCAGCCTGCCAGCGCTCGACCGGCGGGGCGTGCTCGGGGCGGTCGACCGGCTGCTCGGGCAGGGGGTGGACGGGATCATCGTGATCGCGCCCAAGACCTCGGCGGTCGCCGCGCTCAGCCACATCCCGCCCGGGGTGCCGCTGGTCGCGGTTGGGTGCGGCACCCGGGCGCCGCTGACCTCGGTCGCGGTCGACAACGCCGCCGGGGCGGAACTGGCCACGCGCTACCTGCTCGACCTGGGCCACCGCACGGTGCACCAGGTGGCGGGCCCGTCGTCCTGGCTGGACGCCCAGGAACGGGTGACGGGCTGGCGGCGCGGCCTGCGGGCCGCCCGGGCGCCCGAACCCGAGCTGATGGCCGGGGACTGGTCATCGGCGTCGGGATACCAGATCGGGCTCCAGATCGCCGCCGACCGCTCGGTGACCGCGGTGCTGTGCGGCAACGACCATATGGCGCTCGGCCTGCTGCGGGCGCTGGCCGAGCGCGGCCGGCGGGTGCCGGCGGACATCAGCGTGGTGGGCTACGACGACATCCCTGAATCCGCGTTCTTCCTGCCTCCCCTCACCACGGTCCGGCAGGACTTCGGAGAGCTCGGGCGCCGGGCGCTCGATCTCCTGGTCGAGATGATCAATGGCAAGGGCACACCGGGAACGGTGCTGCGGATCCCGCCGCATCTGGTGGCGCGCAGCAGCGCGAGCCGGAGCCCGCAGGACGGAGACTGATGACCGCTCAGCAGCAGCGCGGCGAGAACGCCTGCGTGGTCGGGGTTGACTTCGGCACGCTGTCGGGCCGGGCGCTGGTGGTACGGGCGCGCGACGGGGCGGAGCTCGGCACCGCCGTGCATGAGTTCAGTCACGGGGTGATGGACGAGCGGCTGGCGGCGACCGGGGAGCGGCTGCCGCCGGACTGGGCGCTGCAGGACCCCGAGGACTACCGGGACGTGCTGCGGCAGGCGGTGCCGGCGGCGCTCGCGGATGCCGGGATCGATCCGGCCGACGTGATCGGGATCGCCACCGACTTCACCGCGTCCACCCCGCTGCCGGTGACCGCCGACGGCACGCCACTGTGCCAGCTGCCCGGCCTGGCCGGGCGGCCGCACGCCTACGTCAAGCTGTGGAAGCACCACGCCGCCCAGCCGCAGGCGGACGCGATCAACGAGACTGCCCGCGAGCGGGGTGAGCCGTGGCTGGCCCGTTATGGCGGCAAGATCTCCTCCGAGTGGCAGTACGCCAAGGCGCTGCAGCTGCTGGACGAGGAGCCGGAGATCTACCAGCGGGCCGACCGCTGGATCGAGGCGGCGGACTGGATCGTCTGGCAGCTGTGCGGGTCCGAGACCCGCAACGCCTGCACCGCCGGGTACAAGGGCATCTGGCAGGACGGCCGTTACCCCTCCCGTGACTTCCTGGCCGCGCTGCACCCGGGCTTCGCCGGCTTCGCCGACGAGCTGCTGGCGCACCCCATCTCGCAGCTCGGCGGCCGGGCGGGATCGCTGACCGCGCAGGCGGCCGCCTGGACCGGGCTGCCCGAGGGCATCGCGGTGGCGGTCGGCAACGTGGACGCCCACGTCACCCCGCCCGCGGCGAACGCGATCGCGCCCGGCCAGATGACGCTGATCATGGGCACATCCACCTGCCACGTGATGAACGGGACCACGCTGGCCGAGGTGCCCGGCATGTGCGGGGTGGTCGACGGCGGGATCACCGCCGGCCGGTGGGGATACGAAGCTGGCCAGACCGGGGTGGGCGACATCTTCGCCTGGTTCGCCGACCATGCGGTCCCGCCCGGATACCGGGACCAGGCGGCCCGGCAGGGAATCGGCGTGCACGACCTGCTGTCGGCCGAGGCCGCGAGGCAGCCGGCGGGCGGGCACGGCCTGGTGGCCCTGGACTGGCTGAACGGCAACCGGTCGGTGCTGGTGGACCACCACTTGTCCGGGGTGGTCGCGGGCCTGACGCTGGCCACCCGGCCGCCCGACATCTACCGGGCGCTGGTGGAGTCCACCGCCTTCGGCACCCGGGTGATCATCGACGCGTTCGAGGCGGCCGGCGTGCCGGTCCGCGAGCTGGTGATTGCGGGCGGGCTGCTGCGGAACGAGTTCATCATGCAGATCTACGCCGACGTCACCCGCAGGCAGCTGAGCCTGATCGGCTCGGCACAGGGCCCCGCGCTCGGGTCCGCCATTCACGCCGCCGTCGCCGCCGGCGCCTACCCCGACGTACCGGCCGCAGCCGCCGCCATGGGCCGCTGCCGGCCCGCTGGGTACAGCCCCGACCCGGCCAGCGCGGACGTCTACGACGAGCTGTACGCCGAGTACGTACGGCTGCACGACTACTTCGGGCGCGGCGGCAACGACGTGCTGCACCGGCTCCGTGCGCTGCGGGACCGGGTGCTGCGGGAAGAATCGGTGAAACCGCGGGCGGCACGCCCGGCAGCGGGCCAGGGAGCCCGGCCGTGAGCCCTCCTTGCGCCAAGCTGTTCATGATCGTGGGGAATCGGGAGGGTGCGCCCCCTGCCAATCCCCCACGATCATGGAGACCGAGGCCGATGCCGGCCCGGCGCCGGGGAGCCCGGCCGTGAGCGGCGTCCCGCCCGGCATGACCGACACCGTCGCGGCGGCCCGGCGCGCCGTGTGTGACCAGCACGCCCTGCTGGCCGAGAACAACCTGGTGGCGTGGACGTCGGGCAACGTGTCGGCGCGGGTGCCCGGCACCGGCGGCAGCCAGGACCTGATGGTGATCAAGCCGAGCGGCATCGGCTACGCCGACCTGACGCCGGAGTCGATGGTCGTCTGCGACCTGGACGGCGCCCGGGTGGACGGCTCCTACCAGCCATCCAGCGACACGTTCACGCACGCCCACGTGTACCGGCAGCTGCCGCGGGTCGGCGGGGTGGTGCACACGCACTCGACGTATGCCACCGCCTGGGCCGCCCGGGGCGAGCCGATCCCGTGCGTGATCACCGCGATGGCCGACGAGTTCGGCGGCGAGATCCCGGTCGGGCCGTTCGCGCTGATCGGCGGCGACGAGATCGGCCGGGGCGTGGTCGCCACCCTGGCCGACCACCGCTCCCCCGCCGTGCTGATGCGCAGCCACGGCGTGTTCACCATCGGGGCGTCCGCCCGCGACGCCGTCAAGGCGGCCGTGATGTGCGAGGACGCGGCCCGCACGGTTCACCTGGCCCGCCTGCACGGAGAGCTCACCCCGCTCCCGCAAGACCAGGTTGACGCCCTGTACCGGCGTTACCAGACCGAATACGGCCAGCGATGAACCTGCCCCCGATGTTGATCAAACGATCGGTGTAATCAGGTGTGCCCCGATCGTTTGATCATCGGCGAGTCCGCGCGGCGGGTGCCCCGGCATCGCGGCCCACTGCACTGAGAGACCCAACCGTTCGGGAGGAAATCGATGTCTGACCGGAAGCCGCGGATCGGGATCCTCGGCATCATGCAGGATCTGTACGACGACATGATCCCCGGGATCGCGCAGCGGCAGGAGGGCTACGCCGCCGAGATCGCCGCCAGCCTGGCCGACGCCGGCGAGTTCATCCCGTCGAAGGCGATCAAGTACCGGGAGGACGCCGAGCGGGCGATGCGCGAGTTCGAGCAGTCCGACCTGGACGGGGTGCTCGTGGTCATGCTCACGTACGGCCCGGCGATGCGGGTGGCACGGCTGCTGTCGGAGTCACGGCTGCCGGTGTGCCTGGCAAACATCCAGCCGGAGCCGAACATCACGCCTGCCTGGGACATGGCTGACATGACCTACAACCAGGGCATCCACGGGGCGCAGGACACCGCGAACGCGATGGTCCGGGCCGGGCGGCGGTTTTCCGTGCTGACCGACGACTGGCGCAGCGAGTCATTCCGCGCCGACGTGGGCCGGTGGGCGCGGGCGGCGGCCGCGATGACGGCCTGGCGCAGGCTCAAGGTCGCGCTGTTCGGCTACGCCATGAACGACATGGGAGACATCCGGGTGGACGAGTCCGCGCTGGTGCGGACGCTCGGCCCGGAGATCCTGGCGGTCGCGCCCGGCGACCTGTACCGGGGCATGGAGCAGGTCACCGACGCCGACATCGCCGAGGTGATCGCGGTCGAGGACGAGCGGTTCGAGATCGACCCCCGGCTCAGCAGCGAGGAGCGCACCGACCACGCCCGGATGCAGGTCGCGATCGAGCGGATCCTGATCGACGGCGGGTTCGGCGCCTACACCGCGCACTTCGACGCGATCGGCGAGGACGGCAGGTTCCGGCGGCTGCCGCTGGCGGCGGCCTC
>DASQSC010000075.1:0-2939 GCA_035642555.1 Streptosporangiaceae bacterium
GTCGATGCCGTACGGCTGCGCCGTCGGCGGGTCGTTGAACGTGACGCCGCGGGCTGACAGCTCGTCATACGCCGCCTGGCAGTCGTCGGTCTCCAGGAACAGCGTCCCGCCGGCGCCCTTGGCCACCAGGGCGGCCAGGGCCGCGCTGTCGTCAGCGTCGAGCATCGGCGGGCCCGGCACCGGCATGAGCACCAGCCCGACGTCGTGCTGCCCCGGTGGCCCCACCGCCAGCCAGCGGAAGCTCCACGCGCCCATGGTGACGTCGGCCCGGACCTCCCAGCCGAGCGCCTTGGTGTAGAACTGCAGCGCAGCGTCCTGGTCGTGCACCCAGAACTGGGCGTTAGCGATCTTGATCATCGGGTTCCTCCCCTGGCCGCGAGTGCGTTACCAGGAAGAACCCTACGAACCGGCCGCCGCGGGGTCTTCTCGAAACGTGCGGTTCTCCGGGCGGCCGTAGGCCATGGCCACGCAGCGCGGGATCCGCACGAACCGCGCCGCGGGCGGCCACGAGCGGCGGTAGGCCGTGGGCGTGACGCCGAAGATCCGGCTGAAGCTCGCCGTGAAGGACCCGACGCTGCCGGCGCCCACGGCGAAGCAGACGTCAGCCACCGGCCAGTCGGTCACCCGCAGCAGCGCGGCCGCCCGCTCCAGCCGCCGGGTCAGCAGGTACTGGTGCGGTGACTCGCCGAAGGCGCGCTTGAACTCCCGGCTGAAATGGGCCGCCGACAGCCCGGCGGCCCGGGCCAGGTCGGCAACGGTCAGCGGCTCGGCGTAGCGGGAATCGGCCAGGTCGCGTGCCCGCAGCAGGTGGCGCGCCAGCGGCTGCGACGTCATGGCTCAAGGGTACGAACGCGGCAGCCGCGCGGCAGCCGGGGCGCAGCGGCCCGGTTACGATGGCGCCCATGACGGAGCCAGCCCGGACGCTCGCGGCCGGTTCGGCCGGCACCGTCGAAACGCAGTACCTCGACCTGCCCGAGCCGGTGCGGCTCGACTGCGGGCGGGAACTCTACCCGGTCCGGGTGGCGTACGAGACCTACGGTGACCTCTCCCCCCGGCGCGACAACGTCATCCTGGTGTGCCACGCGCTCAGCGGCGACGCCCACGCGGCGGGCTTCGCCAAGACGCCGCCGGAGGAGAGCACGCGGGACGGGTTCGCGGCCGAGGATCGCGACGGCACGGCCCGCAAGGGGCTCGGCTGGTGGGACGGGATGATCGGCCCTGGCAAGGCATTCGACACCGACCGCTTCTTCGTCGTCGCCACGAACCTGCTCGGCGGCTGCCGCGGGACGACCGGCCCGTCCTCGGCCGACCCGGCGACCGGCCGGCCCTACGGGCCGGACTTCCCCGTCATCACCGTCGGCGACATGGTTCGGACCGAGCGCGCGTTCCTGGCCTCGCTCGGTATCGAACGGGTGGCAGCCGTGGCAGGCGGCTCACTCGGCGGGATGCAAGCGTTCGAATGGGCCATTCAGTTCCCCGGCCACGTCGACTCGGTCGTGGCCATCGCCAGCACGCACGCCCTTCACCCGCAGGGCGTGGCCTGGAACGCGATCGCCAGGGACGCGATCATGCGCGACCCGGCCTGGCAGGGCGGCCGCTACTACGGCACCGGCCGCAAGCCCGAGGCCGGCCTGGGCGTGGCACGGATGGTCGGCCACATCACGTACCTGTCCGCGCTGGCGCTGCACGACAAATTCGGGCGGCGGCTCCAGTTCGCCGGCGACCTCCGGTACACGATCACCGAACCGGAGTTCCAGGTCGAGAGCTACCTGCGCCACCAGGCCGACTCGTTCGTCAAGCGCTTTGACGCCAACACCTACCTGTACACCTCGCGCGCGCTGACGTACTTCGACCTGGCGCGGCAGCACGGCGGCGGGTCGCTCACGCGCGCGCTCGCGGGGGTCAGCGCGCGGACGCTGCTGATCGCGTTCAGCTCCGACTGGCTGTACCCGCCGTCCGCGTCGGAGGAGATCGCCGGCGCGCTGCGCGCGCTCGGCAAGCCGGCCGAGTGCCACGTGATCGAGGCACCCTACGGCCATGACTGCTTCCTGCTGGAGGAAGCACGGCAGACGCCCATAATCCGGCGGTTCCTGGCCGGGCCCGGCCTGCCGAGAGGCGGCCCGCCCGACGGCGGGGCCGGCGGTTGACGCCGAGGAAGGGACCTTCGTGACCGACCCGCCCGCCCGCGCCGAGCAGGCCCGCTCGTTCGGCTTCGAGACCCGGCAGCTGCACGCCGGGCAGCGGCCGGACCCGAACACGGGCGCCCGCGCGGTGCCGATCTTCCAGACGACCAGCTACGTGTTCGAGGACCCGGAATCGGCGGCAGCGTACTTCAACCTGCAGGAGTATGGGAACACCTACTCCCGCATCATGAACCCGACCGTCGCGGTGTTCGAGGAGCGGGTGGCGAACCTCGAGGGCGGCTGCGGCGCGGTGGCGTTCGCCAGCGGGATCGCCGCGCAGGCAGCCGCGTTCTTCACGCTGCTGCAGCCGGGTGACCACGTGGTCTCCTCCACGGCGCTCTACGGCGGGTCCGTGAACCAGCTCAAGCACCTGCTGCGGAAGATGAGCGTGGACCTGACCTGGGTCGATCCGGACGATCCGGATCAGTGGCGGCAGGCGGTGCGCCCGGACACGAAGCTGTTCTTCGCCGAGACGATCGGCAACCCGGCCGGGAACGTGCTGGACATCGAGACCGTGGCCGCCATCGCGCACTCCCACGAGCTGCCGCTGATCGTGGACAACACGTTCGCCACGCCGTACCTGTGCCGCCCGATCGAATGGGGCGCTGACATCGTGATCCACTCGGCGACCAAGTTCCTCGGCGGCCATGGCACCAGCATCGGCGGCGTGGTCGTCGAAGCGGGCACGTTCAACTGGTCCAACGGGCGGTTCCCGGTGGTCGCGGAGCCGTCGCCGGCCTACCACGGCCTGCAGTT
>DASQSC010000076.1:0-3285 GCA_035642555.1 Streptosporangiaceae bacterium
GCGGGCGAGCCCGGGTTCACCCCGGTTACGTGGGACGAGGCGCTCGACGAGATCGGCGCGGCCATCGGCGAGTCGCGGGCGGGCGCGGGCGGCGGCGACCGGGTCGCGTGCTACCTGACCAGCCGCGGGGAGCCGAACGAGAACTACTTCGCGGCGCAGAAGTCGATCCGGGCGCTGGGCTCGGCGTCGATCGACAGCTCGGCGCGGATCTGCCACTCGCCGAGCACGTTCGGGCTCAAGGACGCGCTCGGGGTCGCGGCCACGACCTGCTCCTATTCCGACTGGATCGGGTCTGACCTGGTCGTTTTCATCGGCTCCAACCCGGCCACCAACGAGCCGGTGGCGATGAAGTACCTGTATCACGCGAAAAAGGCCGGCACGAAGGTCGCCGTGATCAACGCCTACCGCGAGCCGGGCATGGAGCGGTACTGGGTCCCGTCCAACGTGGAAAGCGCCGTCTTCGGCACGAAGATCAGCGACCGGTTCTTCGGCGTCGGCGTCGGCGGCGATATCGGGTTCCTTAACGGTGCCTTAAAGTACCTGGTCGAGCACGACCTGCTGGACCGGTCGTTCGTGGACGAGCACACGGCGGGGTTCGAGGCCGCGGCCGAGGCGGTGGCCGGGCAGGACTGGGAGGAGCTGGAAGCGCTCGCTGGCACCTCCAGGGACGAGATGGCCGAGTTCGCCCGGATGCTGGCTGGCGCCAAGACCGCGGTGCTCGTCTGGAGCATGGGGATCACGCAGCACACTCACGGCGAGGACGCCGTCCGGGCCATCATCAACCTCGGCCTGACCAAGGGATTCGTCGGGCGGCCGAACTGCGGGCTGATGCCCATCCGGGGCCATTCCGGGGTGCAGGGCGGCGCCGAGATGGGCGCGTACTCGACCGCGCTGCCGGGCGGGCTGCTGGTCACCCCGGACAACGCGGAAAAGTTCAGCAAGCTGTGGGAGTTCGAGGTGCCGGGCCGGCCAGGGTTCACCACCCCGGAGATGATCGACGCCGCGCACGAGGGCAAGCTCGACGTGCTCGTCAGCTCCGGCGGCAACTTCCTGGAAGTGCTGCCAGACCCGGACTACTGCCGGGAGGCGCTGGCAAACATCCCGCTACGGGTCCACATCGACATCTGCCTGTCCAGCCAGATGCTGACCGACCCGGCGGGCGCGGGCCGCACCGGGGACTCCGCGGGCACCGTGCTGCTGCTGCCGGCGCAGACCCGGTACGAGATGGCTGGCGGCGTCACCGAGACCTCGACCGAACGGCGGGTGATCTTCAGCCCGGAGATCGAGGGACCGCGCGTGGCCGGCGCCTGGCCGGAATGGCAGATCTTCACCGAGATGGTCGCCCGGGCCCGGCCCGAGCTGGCCGGCAAGATCCGCTACGACGGGACGGCGCAGATCCGCGCCGACATCGCGGCCGCGGTGCCCTCCTACGAGGGGATCGACAAGCTGGCCGGCTTCGGCGACGCGTTCCAGTACGGCGGGCCGCACCTGTGCGCGGGCTGGGTGTTCCCGACCGCCGACGGCAAGGCCCACTTCTCGGTGGTGGGGCTGCCGAGCGTGCAGCGCGAGCCGGGCCAGTTCACGCTGGCGACCCGGCGCGGCAAGCAGTTCAACAGCATGGTGCACGAGACCCGCGACGCCATCAACGGCGCCGAGCGGGACTCGGTGCTGATGAACCCGGCCGACGCGTCCGGCCAGGGCCTGGCCGACGGTGATCCGGTCAAGCTGGTCAGCACGACCGGCACGATGCCGGCCCGGGTGATGCTCGCGCCGGTGACAGCCGGGACGCTGCAGGTGCACTGGCCGGAAGGCGAGGTCCTGATCGACCGCCGCCGCCGGTCGCCGCAGGCCCGTATCCCCGACTACAACACCCTCGTCACCGTCGAACGCGCCTGACCCACCCCCCGCACCCCCCGCTGGAGAGGAAATCTTTGCGCGGCCGACGGGAATCTGCCCGGCGGCCGGCGGGTTGCCGTGAGCATGGCGCGAGGACACAAGATCACGATTGGCCCGGCGGGCCGGCACGTCGAGGTCAGGCTCGGCGGGGAGCAGCTGGCCGCCTCCGACCGCGCCGTCGTCCTGCGGGAGACCGGCATGCCGGAGCGGTACTACTTCCCGCGCGAGGACGTGCGCACCGGTCTGCTGCAGGCCACGGCACACCACACCACCTGCCCGTTCAAGGGCCAGGCCGCCTACTGGTCCGCCGAGGCCGGCGGGAAGCTGCACGAGAACCTGGTCTGGAGCTACGAGGCCCCGATCCCGGAGGCCGCCGGGATCGCCGGCCTCATGTGCTTCTACAACAACCGGGTCGAGCTCACCGTCACCGGCCAGGAGGCTCAGCTCACCCGCGAATGAGCGGTTGACGCCAGCGCCGCGGTCGGCACGACGAAGGTCAGCAGCGCACCGGCCTCGTCGGCCATGGAATCCCTAGATTCTCAATCTATATACTAGATAAATTGACAATGTGGGAAAGCTCACGGCAGAATGCTCCGTAATGCCTATTACTTTGGGCGAAAATAACGGAATGCTTGGCATGAGACGGCACTGCCTGGGAACGAGGCAGCCACGGGCACTCGCCCGGCCGTGACGGAGCCGTCAGCAGGAGGCAACCGCCAGCAACCGGGAGGCAGATCCAGCGATGGACCTCAACCCCTACATCGTCTTGGGCAGCGCGGTCGTGGGCATGCTGGTGGGCCTCACCGGCGCAGGCGGCGGCGCCCTCATGACACCGATGCTGATCTTGCTTTTCAGCGTGAAGCCGTCCTCCGCCATCTCCAGTGACCTGGTCGCCGCCGTGCTGATGCGGCCGGTCGGAGCCCTGGTCCACCTGCGTAAGGGAACGGTCAACCTGCGCCTGGTCGGGCTGATGGTGCTGGGCTCGGTGCCGATGGCGTTCGTCGGCGCCTACCTGCTCAGCCTGCTCGGCAACGGAGCGGCCGCCGAAACCAACGTCGAGATCGCGCTGGGCGCCGCGCTGCTGGTGGGCGCCGCCGCCATGGTGCTGCGCTACGTGCTCGACCGCAGGTCGGGCCAGCAGCGGATGGGAACGGCGACCGAGGTCACGGTCCGCCCGGTGCCCACGATCCTGATCGGCATGGCCGGCGGGCTGATCGTGGGGATGACGTCGGTGGGCGCCGGCTCGCTCATGATCGTGCTGCTGCTGTTCGTCTACCCGCTGCTGAGCGCGGGCCGGCTGGTCGGGACCGACCTGACCCAGGCGGTCCCGCTGAGCGCGGCCGCGGCGCTGGGAGCGCTGGCGTTCGGGCACGTCGAGTTCGGGGTGAC
>DASQSC010000077.1:0-6431 GCA_035642555.1 Streptosporangiaceae bacterium
GCGTCGCAGGCAAAGCTCGGAAGCGTCTCGTGCTGGTTCGCGCACCAGAATGAGACCCGTACCCGGGGGGCGGCCTCGCCGCGCTCAGCCTCGCCCATCGGGCCTGCCCCGACGCGGCTGCCCCGGATGGCACTGCCACTACTCACCGATCACCCCTTGCCGTGTAGTCCTCTGCCTCTGTGACTGCTGACTGCCGGAGCTGGCGGCTGGTTGCGCGGAATTCCGCGGCAGCCGCGGCCGCCCGGCCGCGGCCTGGTCAGCGATTGAGCAACAGCGCAAGGCCGACGATGCAGAGAAACCAGATGATTCCCGTGAAGATGGTCAGCCGGTCGAGGTTACGCTCCACCACCGAGGATGACCCGAGTGACGAGGACACGCCGCCGCCGAACAGGTCGGACAGGCCGCCGCCCTTGCCCTTGTGCAGCAGCACCAGCAGCACCATGAGCAGGCTGGTGATGATCAGGACAACCGAAATACCAATGATCACTGCCGGTTCTCGTCTCCTCCGGATGTCCCGTAGCTGCATCCCTGCTGCGCCGTCACGGCCGGTAGCTGCATCCGCGGGGGTGCAGCTCCCTCAGGCCCCGACGGGCAGTTCCCGGTACCGGCAGATTCTCGCGAACTCGCCGGCGTCCAGGCTTGCCCCACCGACGAGTGCCCCGTCGATGTCTGGCTGAGCCATGATCGAAGCTATGGTGTCGGCCTTAACCGATCCGCCATACAGGATACGCGCATCTTCGGCGGTCACGTCGCCGTGAACCGCCGAAACGCGTTCCCGGATGGCGCCGATGACCTCCTGCGCGTCCTCCGGCAGGGCCACCTCGCCGGTGCCGATCGCCCACACCGGCTCATACGCGATCGCCAGGCCTGCCACCTGCTCGGCGCCAATCCCCGCCAGCGCCCCGTCGAGCTGGGCCAGCACGTACGGCAGGTGCTCCCCCGCCTGGCGCACCGGCAGCGGCTCGCCGACGCAGACCAACGGCGTGACCCCGGCCCGCAGCGCCGCCCTTGCCTTCGCGTTCACCAGCGCGTCGTCCTCGCCGTGGTACTGGCGCCGCTCCGAGTGGCCGACCAGGACGTAGCCGCAGCCGAGCTTGGCCAGCATGGCACCGGACACCTCGCCGGTGTAGGCGCCCTGGTCGTGGGCGGAGACGTCCTGCGCTCCGTACCTAATCCGCAGCTTGTCCCCGGCCACCAGGGTCTGCACGCTGCGCAGCGCCGTGAACGGCGGGAACACCGCCACCTCAGCGGCCTCGTAGTCCTTGACCTTGAAGGTGAACGCCAGCTTCTGCACCAGCGCGATTGCCTCGAAGTGATTGTTGTGCATCTTCCAGTTGCCGGCGATCAGCGGCATCCGGCCGGCCGGCTTCGCCCCGTCCCTGCTCACGAGCCGTCCTCGAGCGCGGTCAGCCCGGGCAGTTCCCTGCCCTCCAGGTACTCCAGGCTGGCGCCGCCGCCGGTGGAGATGTGGGTGAAAGCGCTCTCGGGGAAGCCGAGCCGCCGCACCGCCGCGGCGGAGTCGCCGCCGCCCACCACGGTCAGCCCCGCCACCCGGCTGATCGCCTCGGCGACCGCCCGGGTGCCCGCGGCGAACGCGGGGAACTCGAACACCCCGGGCGGGCCATTCCAGAACACGGTCTTGGCGTCGGCCAGCTTGCGCGCGAACTCCTGCCGGGTCGCCGGGCCGATGTCGAGGCCCAGCTTGCCGTCCGGGATGTCCGCTCCGGGAACGATCTCCGGCTCGGCGTCGGCGGCCAGCCGTGAGGACACCACGTGGTCGGACGGCAGCACCACCTCCACCCCGGCCCGGGCCGCGTCCGCGAGCACGGCCGAGACCTGCGGGATCTGGTCGGACTCCAGCAGCGAGCTGCCCACCCGGTGCCCCTGCGCGGCCAGGAACGTGTAGGCCATGCCGCCGCCGATCAGCAGCCGGTCGGCGCGTTCCAGCAGCTGGCCGATGACCGCCAGCTTGTCGGACGGCTTGGCCCCGCCGAGTACCACCACGTACGGCCGCGGCGGGTCGGTGGTGAGCTGGCGTAGCACCGAGACCTCCGCCAGCACCAGCTCGCCAGCGGCGTGCGGGAGCTGCCGGGGCACGTCGTAGACGCTGGCGTGCTTGCGGTGCATGGCGCCGAATCCGTCGCCGACGTAGAGCCGGGCCAGCCCGGCCAGCCGGGCCGCCAGCCCGGCCCGCTCCGCGTCGTCCTTGCTGGTCTCGGCCGGCTCGAACCGGACGTTCTCCAGCAGCGCGACCTCTCCGTCGGCCAGCCCGGCAGCCGTGGCCGCCGCTGACGCGCCCGCCACGTCCCCGGCGAACGCGACCGGGCGGCCCAGCAGCTCGCCCAGCCGGGCGGCGACCGGCCGGAGCGAGGGCCCGCCCGCTGCCCGCTCGGCGTAGCCGGCGCCCTTGGGGCGGCCCAGGTGGGCGCAGACCACCACCCTGGCTCCCCGGCTGGCGAGCGTGCCGATGGTCGGCAGGCTGGCCCGGATCCGGCCGTCGTCGGTGATCCGGTCGCCGTCCAGCGGGACGTTCAGGTCGGCGCGCAGCAGCACCACCTGCCCCGCGACGGCCAGGTCGTCGATCCGCCTCATCCGAGCTGTGAGCCCACGAGCACGGCGAGGTCCGCCAGCCGGCAGGAGAACCCCCACTCGTTGTCGTACCAGCCGATGACCTTCACCTGGTCACCGAAGGTCATGGTGAGCGCGGAGTCGAAGGTGCAGGAGTACGGCGTGCCGACGATGTCGGACGACACGATCGGGTCGCTGGTGTAGTGCAGGTAGCCCTTGAGCGGCCCGTCCGCGGCTGCCCGGTAGGCGGCGTTCACTTCCTCGGTGCTGACCTCCCGGCCGACCTGCACCACCAGGTCGGTGACCGAGCCGTCCATCACCGGCACCCGCATCGACATCCCGTCCAGCTTGCCCTTGAGCTCGGGCAGCACCAGCGCGGTGGCGCGGGCGGCCCCGGTGGTGGTCGGAATGATGTTCTGGGCCGCGGCCCGCGCCCGGCGCAGGTCCTTGTGCGGGAAGTCCAGGATCACCTGGTCGTTCGTGTAGGCGTGGATGGTCGTCATCAGGCCCTTGACGATGCCGAAGCTGTCGGCCAGCACCTTGGCCAGCGGCGCCACGCAGTTGGTGGTGCAGGAGGCGTTGGAGATGATGTGGTGGGCCGCCGGGTCGTAGGAGCCGTCGTTGACCCCCATCACGATCGTGATGTCCTCGCCTTTGGCGGGCGCCGAGATGATCACCTTCCTGGCCCCGGCCGCCAGGTGCTTGCCGGCGTCCGGCGCGGCGGTGAACCGCCCGGTGGCCTCCAGTACCACGTCGACCCCGAGGTCGCTCCAGGGGAGCGCGCCCGGGTCCCGCTCGGCGAGCACCCGGAAGGAGCGGCTGCCGGCCCGGACCGTATCGCCGTCGACGCTGACGTCCTCGTCGAGCGTGCCCAGGATCGTGTCGTACTTCAGCAGGTGCGCCAGGGTGGCCGGGCTGGTGAGGTCGTTGGCCGCCACGATGTCGATGTCGCCCGCCTGGCCGGCGGCCTGGGCGGACGCGACGGCGCGCCAGAAGTTCCGGCCGATGCGGCCGAACCCGTTGATGCCCACGCGGATGGTCACGGCGTCGTTCCCCTCATTCGTTAGTGTCCCGCTGAAACGCTACCGGAGAACCCCCGCGCGGCGGTCCGCCAGTAGTCCCTCAGCCCCGGCCGGAGTCCCCGGGACCGGGGCTCGCTACGGCATCAGCATGTCCGGGGTCAGGTGCGCCTCGGTACCAGGCACGCCGGCATCCCGCGCCCGCTTGTCGGCCATGGCGAGCAGCCGCCGGATCCGCCCGGCGATCGCGTCCTTGGTCAGCGGCGGGGTCGCGAGCTGGCCGAGCTCCTCCAGGCTCGCCTGCCGGTGCTCAAGCCGGAGCTGGCCCGCCACGGTCAGGTGCTCGGGCGCGTCCTCCCCCAGGATCTCCAGCGCCCGCTCCACCCGGGCCCCGGCAGCGACCGCGGCCCGCGCGCTGCGGCGCAGGTTGGCGTCGTCGAAGTTGGCGAGCCGGTTCGCGGTGGCCCTGACCTCGCGCCGCATCCGGCGTTCCTCCCAGGCCAGCACGCTGTCGTGGGCGCCGAGCCGGGCCAGCAGCGCGCTGATCGCATCCCCGTCCCTGACCACCACCCGGTCCACGCCCCGCACCTCCCGCGCCTTGGCGTGGATCTTGAGCCGCCGGGCTGCCCCGACCAGCGCCAGCGCCGCCTCCGGCCCCGGGCAGGTGACCTCTAGCGACATGGAACGGCCGGGTCCGGTCAGCGAGCCGTGGGCCAGGAACGCCCCCCGCCAGGCGGACTCGCAGTCGCACGCCGCCCCGGCCACGACCTGCCGCGGCAGCCCGCGAACCGGCCGGCCGTGCCCGTCAACCAGGCCGGTCTGGCGGGCCAGGCTGTCGGCGTCGGAGCTGACCCGCACCACGTAGCGGTTGCCCTTGCGCAGCCCGCCGGGCGCCAGCACGACCAGGTTCGACGAATGCCCGAACACCTCGGCGATGTCCTTGCGCAGCCGCCGCGCGGCGGCCCCGGTGTCCAGCTCGGCCTCGATCACGATCCGCCCGCTCGCCAGGTGCAGGCCGCCCGCGAACCGCAGCAGGGTCGACACCTCCGCCTTCCGGCAGCAGGGCTTCACCACCGGGATCCGGCTGAGCTCGTCTTTGACCAGGCCGGTCATTGCCATCACGTCTACTCCCCCTCGAAAATCTCCGCGAAAGCCCCCGCCAGCCGCCGCGGGTCGTGCCGCGGCGACCCGTCGCGCATCGCCAGGTCGGCCAGCACCAGCCGGGCTCCCAGCTCGTCGGCCGCCTTCTCCAGCTCGGCGGCGGACCCGGCGGCGGCCGCCCGGTCCGCCAGCACGACGTCCACGGTCAGCCGGGGCGCGTGCGCAGCCAGCACCTCCAGGTGCGTGTGCGGGAAGAACCCCTCCGTCTCGCCTGGCTGCGGTGCCAGGTTGAGCGCCACCAGCCGCCGGGCCCTGGTGCCGACCAGCGCCCCGGCCAGCTCCGGTACCAGCAGGTGCGGCAGCACGCTGGTGAACCACGACCCGGGGCCGAGCACCACCCACTCCGCCTCCCCGATCGCCGCCACCGCCTCCGGGCACGCCGGCGGGTCGGGCGGGATCAGAGACATTGACCGTACCCGCCCGGTGGTGGACGCGCAGGCGGCCTGCCCGCGGACGACGCTGATCTCGTCCGGGCGGGCCGGGTCGGCGCCCTGTACCTCGGCGACGAGCTCGAGCGGGACCGACGCCATCGGCAGCACCCGGCCGTGCGCCCCCAGCAGCCGCCCCACCCAGTCAAGCCCCTGCACGGTGTCGCCCAGCAGCTCCCACAGCGCGACGATCAGCATGTTGCCGACCGAGTGGCCGCCCAGCTCGCGGCTGCCGGTGAACCGGTGCTGTACCACCCGGCTCCAGGTAGTGCCCCAGGCGTCGTCCCCGCACAGTGCCGCCAGCGCCATCCGCAGGTCACCGGGCGGCAGCACGCCGAACTCGCGCCGGAGCCTGCCGCTGGAGCCGCCGTCGTCGGCAACCGTCACGATGGCGGTGAGCTGGCGGGTCACCCGGCGCAGCGCCGACAGCGACGCGAACAGCCCGTGCCCGCCGCCCAGCGCCGCCACCCTGACCTGCCGGGGACGGGCCGGCGCCGCCGGCGCGCGCTCGACCGTCACGCCGTCACTCCCGCCCGAGGTCACGGTGCACGACCTGGGCGGAGACGCCGGTGGCCGCGAGCCTGCCGGCGATCTGCTCCGCCATCGCCACGCTGCGGTGCTTGCCGCCGGTACAGCCGACCGCGAG
Source organism: Streptosporangiaceae bacterium (assembly GCA_035642555.1). Lineage (GTDB taxonomy): Bacteria > Actinomycetota > Actinomycetes > Streptosporangiales > Streptosporangiaceae > JAIRTY01. Next base: position 5,823 of record DASQSC010000077.1, read on the forward strand.
CGTCACGTAGTGCTTGCCCTCCCGCTCGTAGCCCGCCAGGGTCACCTGCAGCGCCTCCAGGTAGGCGTGGAGGAACTCGGCCGCGCCCGGCTGGCTGAGCACGTAGCCGGCGACCTTGTCGTCCTGCCCGGTCATCGGGGCGAGTTCTGGCACCCAGCGCGGGTTCGGCAGGAACCGGCAGTCGGCCACCAGGTCGGCGTCCACCGGGAGGCCGTACTTGTAGCCGAACGACACGACGCTGACCCGCGGCACGGCCGGGCGCTCGCCCCCGAAGTTGTCGTGCATCCTGGCGCGCAGCTCGTGCACGTTGAGGGCGGAGGTGTCGAGCACCAGGTCCGCCTCCCCGCGCACTTCGCGCAGCAGCTCCCGCTCCGCCGCGATCCCGGCCACGATCCGGCCGTCCTCCTGCAGCGGATGCGGCCGCCGCACGCTGTCGAACCGCCGGACCAGCGTCTCGTCGTTGGCCTCAAGGAACACCACCCGGGGCCGCACCCCGCGGTGGCTCAGCTCGCCGATGGCCGACTGCAGGTCGCTGGAGAAGGCCCGGCTGCGCACGTCCATGACGGCGGCGATGCGCGGCAGGGCGCCCTTGGCCCGCCGGGCCAGGTT
>DASQSC010000078.1:0-10616 GCA_035642555.1 Streptosporangiaceae bacterium
CGGCTGGGTCGCCGACTCCGAGCTCGCGGTGCGCGCCGGGGTGGCCTCGCAGCCCGACGGCGGCCTGGTCATCAGCGTCCGTGACGGCGACGGCTGGCGCGAGCTGCTCGCGGTGGCCGCCGCCGACGCGCTGACCACCGACCCGGTCACGATCAGCGGCGACGGCCGGTCGATGCTCGCGGTCAGCTCGGCCGGGGCCAACACCGGCCAGCTGGTCTGGCTCGACCTGGCCACCGGCGCGGCGACCGTGATCGCCGGCGACCCGGAGGCGGACGTGACCGGGGTCCGGGTGCACCCGGACACCCGCGAGCCGCAGCTGGTCGCCTTCCTCAAAGAACGGGTCGAGTACCGGGTGCTCGACCCCGCGCTGGAGCCGGACCTGGCGGCGATCCGCGGCCTGCACCACGGCGACCCGTCGCTGGTGTCGCGGGACGACAGCGACTCGCTGTGGGTGGTCGCGTTCACCAACGACACCGGGCCGGTGCCGTTCTTCCTCTACGACCGGCAGCGCCGGGCCGGGCATTTCTTGTTCGAGCACCAGCCCGCGCTGTCGGGATACGAGCTGGCCCCGATGGAGCCGTTCTCGTTCCCGGCGCGGGACGGCCTGGTGATCCACGGGTACGCGACGTTCCCGCCCGGGGCCGGGCGGACCGGGCTGCCGATGGTGCTGAACGTGCACGGCGGGCCGTGGGCGCGCGATGCCTGGGGCTTCGACCCGGAGGCGCAGTGGTTCGCCAACCGCGGCTACCTGTGCGTGCAGGTGAACTTCCGCGGCTCGACCGGTTACGGGAAGGCGTTCGTCAACGCGGGTGACCGGGAGTGGGGCGGCAAGATGCAGGACGACCTCACCGACGCGGCGGCCTACGCGACCGGCCAGGGCTGGGCCGACCCTGCCCGGGTGGCGATCTACGGCGGCTCCTACGGCGGGTACGCGGCGCTGGCGGGGGTGGCGTTCACCCCGGACCTGTACCGCTGCGCGGTGGACATCGTCGGCCCGTCGAACCTGAAGACGCTGATCGAGACGATCCCGCCGTACTGGGCACCGATGGTGTCGCTGTTCCACACCCGGGTCGGCAACCCGGAGACCGACGCGGAGTTCCTGTGGGCGCGGTCCCCGCTGTCGCGGGCGGCTGAGTTCCGCACCCCGCTGCTGATCGCCCAGGGCGCGAACGATCCCCGGGTGAAGCAGGCCGAGTCGGAGCAGATCGTGGCCGCGCTGCGGGACGCCGGAATCGACCACGAGTACCTGCTGTTCCCGGACGAGGGCCACGGCTTCGCCAAGCCAGGGAACCGGCTGCGCTTCTACGCGGCGGCCGAGCGGTTCCTGGCCCGCCACCTCGGCGGCCGGGCCGAGGCGGAGCCTGCAGACGAGGAGCCGGCAGACGAGGAGCCGGCAGAGGAGGAACGGCTGGCGTGATCGAGATCAAGGACGCGGCGGCGCTGGACGCCATGCGCGAGGCCGGCCGGGTCGTCGCCAGGGCGCTGGCCGCGGTGAAGTCCGCCGCCGCGCCGGGGGTGTCGCTGGCGGAACTGGACGAGGTCGCGCACGACGTGCTGCGGGCGGCCGGCGCCCGGTCGCCGTTCCTGCACTACCACCCGTCCTTCGCCCCGGTGCCGTTCCCGGCGGTGATCTGCGCCTCGGTCAACGACGTCATCGTGCACGGCATCCCGGACGGCTACCGGCTCGCCGACGGCGACCTGTTCAGCATCGACTTCGGGGCCGAGCTGGACGGCTGGACCGGCGATGCCGCGACCACCTTCCCCGTGGGCACGCCCCGCGCCGGCGACCTGCCGCTGGTGGAGGCGACCGAGAAGGCGCTGGCGGCGGGCATCGGAGCCGCCGTGGCGGGTGGCCGGCTGGGCGACATCTCGCATGCGATCGGCTCGGCGGCGCGGGCGGCCGGGTACGGCGTGCCGTCGGGCTTCGGCGGCCACGGCATCGGCCGCCACATGCACGAGGACCCGCACGTCCCGAACGAGGGCCGTCCCGGCCGGGGCCTGCGGCTACGGCCAGGGCTGGTGCTCGCGATCGAGCCGATGCTGATGGCCGGCGGGGGAAGCGGCTACCGGGTGGCCCCGGACGGGTGGGCGCTGCACACGGTCGACGGCAGCCGGGCCGCCCACGCCGAGCACACGGTGGCGATCACCGAGGACGGCCCCCGCATCCTGACCCTGCCCTGACCCGCTGGCCGCACGGCCGCCGGCCGCCGCGCCGCGGGGATCCGGCCCGCCGGGAGCCGGGCGGAAACTCGTTCGTCCCCTCCGCCCGGGCCCGGGTAAGCTCGTGCCAGGTCGTCCCTGCGGACTGGGAGAGGACATTGCTGCGCTGAGGCTGAGGCACCGCGGCGCCAGCGCGCCGTGCGCGCGACGGCCCGGAGCGAGGCAGCCTTCCTGACCGCGATCCTTGCCGGAGCAGCGCCCGCCCCGTGGTGTCTCCACGTGTTGCCAGCAGATCTTGCGCAACCCGGAGGCGGCCATGTCCCGTTCGATCGTCGTCAGTGATCTCCGTTTCGCCTGGCCGGATGGCGAGGCGCTGTTCGATGGGCTCAGCTTCGCCGTCGGCACCGGCCGCTCCAGCCTGATCGGGGCCAACGGCGCGGGCAAGTCCTCCCTGCTGCGCCTGATCGCGGGCGAGCTGGCTCCCGCCAGCGGGTCGGTCCGGGTCCGGGGCAGCCTCGGCTACCTGCCGCAGGACCTGGCGCTGCAGGCGGGCCTGCCGGCCGACGAGGTGCTCGGCATCGCCGGTACCCGCCGTGCCCTGCACGCGATCGAGCGGGGCGAGGGCAGCGAGGCCGACTTCGCCGCGGTCGGCGGCGACTGGGACATCGAGGAGCGGGCCCGCGCCACCCTGGACCGGCTCGGCCTGCCGCACATCGGCCTGGACCGGCGGGTCGGGCAGGTGTCGGGCGGGGAGACGGTGCTGCTGGGGCTGACCGCGCAGCTGCTGCGGCGGCCGGATGTGCTGCTGCTCGACGAGCCCACCAACAACCTGGACCTGGCCGCCAGGGACCGGCTGTATGCGGCGGTCGCCACCTGGCCGGGCGTGATGCTGATCGTCAGCCACGACCGGGGGCTGCTCGAGCTGGCCGGCCAGACCGGGGAACTGCGGGCGGGCGCGGTGCGCTGGTACGGCGGCAACCTGTCCGCCTACGAGACGGCGGTCGCGGCGGAGCAGGAAGCCGCGCAGCGCGGCGTCCGCGCCGCCGGGTCCGACCTGCGGCGGCAGCAGCGGGAGCTGGCGGAGGCGCGCATCAAGCTGGACCGCAGGCGCCGGTACGGGCAGAAGATGTACGAGACCAAGCGCGAGCCGCGGGCGGTCATGAACGAGCGCAAGCGGGAGGCGCAGGTCTCGGCCGGCAAGCACCGCATCATGCAGGCCGGGAAGGTCGAGGAGGCGGCCGTCCGGCTGGCCGCGGCGCGGGAGCTTGTCCGCGGCGACGAGGCGATCAGGATCGACCTGCCCGCCACCGCGGTCCCGGCCGGCCGCACCGTGCTGACCGCCGGCGCGGCCAGGCTGCGCGGCGGGGCGTGCGCCAGCCTGGAGGTCCGCGGGCCGGAGCGGATCGCGCTGCTCGGCGCCAACGGGGCGGGCAAGACCGCGCTGCTGCAGGCGATCGCAGGCACCAGCGCCCCGCTGGCGGGCACGGTGACGGCGCTGGTCCCGGCGCGGTACCTGCCGCAGCGGCTCGACATCCTCGACGACGCGGCCACCGTCGCGGGGAACGTCAGCCGATTCGCCCCGTCGGCGACGCCGAATGCGATCCGCGCCCGGCTGGCCCGGTTCGGCTTCCGCGGCGCCCGGGCCGACCAGGTGGCCGGCAGCCTCTCGGGCGGCGAGCGGTTCCGTGCCAGCCTGGCCGCGCTGCTGCTGGCCGAGCCGGCCCCGCAGCTGCTGCTGCTCGACGAGCCGACCAACAGCCTGGACCTGGCCAGCGCCGGCCAGCTGTCGCAGGCGCTCGCGTCCTACCGGGGCGCGCTGATCGTGGCCAGCCACGACCTGGAGTTCCTGCGCGGGGCCGGGGTCACCCGGTGGCTGCGGCTGGCCGGGACGCTCAGCGAGATTGACCCGCCGTGACCCGGGCGCCCAGCTTGTCCGCTGCCCAGTCGGCGGTGGCGTACCGGTGGAACGGCGCCAGGTTGGCGCAGCCGTGATTGCCCTGCTCCAGCATCAGCAGCTCAGCCGGGCCGCCAGCCTCCCTGACCAGCCGCTCAGCGTGCTCGGGCGGGATCAGCCGGTCCCGCCGGCCCATGACGGCGAGCAGCGGGCACCGGATCCGTTCCGCCCGGCCGGCCAGGCTCAGCTCCCGCGCCCGGGCCCGGGCGGCCGCCTGGTCAGCGGACTTGGACCGGACCCGGAACGCCTCCCGGGTGAGGTCAGGCAGCTGGTCCCAGTTCGCTGCGAAGTCGTACGGCCCGGCCAGCGCGATGCAGCAGCGGACCCGGTCGTCCCCGCTGGCCACCCGGGGCGCGTAGTAGCCGCCCAGGCTGACCCCCCAGACGCCCACCCGGTCCGGGTCGAGTGCGGGGATGCCGGTCAGGAAGTCGATGATGGCGGCACCGGGGACCTCCCAGTCGCCCCGGATCGCCAGGTCGTACTCGGCCTCCCCCTGGCCCGGCCCGTCCACGCTGAACGTCGCGATGCCGCGGGCCAGGAACAGCTCCTCGGTGGTGCGCAGCTCCTCCTTGGCCGAGTCCAGGCCCGGGATCATCACCATCACGGGATAGGGGCCCTCCCCGCCCGCTGGCTCGCGCAGCACGCCGGCCAGCCGCGACCCCTCGAACGGGATTTCCGCCCGCCGGCCCGGCGGGTCCAGGTACGGCAGCGCGTCGGTGAGGCAGCGGACGGCCTGCTCGTGCGCGGCCCGCAGCTGCCCCAGATCGTTCACGAACAGGAACTTGGCGAAGTGGTAGTACACGGCCGCCCGCGCCAGGTGCGCCCCGGCTGACAGCTCCTGGCCGGCTGTCAGCGCGTCCCGGCCTAGCTGCTCGTGCTCGGCCGCGACCGCGCTCCACGCCGCGCACCACTGGTCCCAGGACTCCAGGCTGGCGGTGATCCGCCCGAAGTCACCTGCCGTCACGCCGTTCGTGGTGAACCGCGGTGCCCAGTGCGAGATCGCCGTCGCTACCCGGTCATCCACCGGACGTCCTCCCTGTCCTCGGCTGGCGAGATACTGCAAACGAATGCATACTCTCTGGTGAGGCGTGCGGTCAACCGGTGACGAGGGGAGATCATGGATCGGCAGCAGGTACGGCTGACGGTCAACGGCGAGGAGCACACGGTGACCTGCGAGCCGGATGCGCCATTGCTGGACGTGCTCCGGCATGACCTGGGCCTGGCAGGCCCGCGGTTCGGGTGCGGGATCGGGCTGTGCGGGGCGTGCTTCGTGCTCGTCGACGGCCAGGCCCGCTCGTCGTGTGACCTGGCCGCCGCCGCGGCCGAGGGCAGGCAGGTCACCACCGTCGAGGGGCTGGCGGCCGGCGGCAAGCTGCACCCGGTCCAGCAGGCCTTCATCGACGAGCAGGCGGCCCAGTGCGGCTACTGCATCTCGGGAATGGTGGTGAGCGCCGCGGCCCTGCTGGCGTCCACCCCGTCCCCCACCGCCGGGCAGGTGGCCGAGGCGCTGGACGGCAACCTGTGCCGCTGCGGCACGCACGGCCGGATCGTCCGCGCGGTGCTCCGGGCGGCTGACCAGGAGGGCGAATGAGCACCGGCTGGCAGGCCCGGCTCGATTTCAGCAGGCCGGGCGAGGTGACCGTCCGGACCGGCAAGGTGGAGTACGGGCAGGGCATCTGGACGGCGCTGGCGCAGATCGCCGCGGAGGAACTGGACATCGCGCTGGACCAGGTCCGGGTGGCGCCGGTCAGCACCGCGACCAGCCCGGACGAGGGCACCACCTCCGGCAGCCGGTCCATCGAGGACGGCGGCTCGGCGCTGCGCGAGGCCTGCGTGCAGGCCCGGTCGGCGCTGCTGGCCGGCGCCGCCGCGAAGCTCGGCGTCAGTGCCGGGGAGCTCTCGGTGTCCGATGGCCAGATCCTGGCCCCGTCCGGCGGGACCGGCCTGACGTACTGGTCGGTCGCCGGCCCGGGGGCGGACAGCCCCGGGGGCGGCGGAGGCAAGCCCGCCGGCCAGTGGTCGGTCGCGGGGCGGAGCGCGCCCCGGCTCGACATCCCGGACAAGGTCACGGGCCGGCCGCGGTTCCTGCACGACCTGGTGCTGCCGGAGATGGCCTACGGCCGGGTGGTGCGCCCGCCCGCCCGCGCGGCCGAGCTGACCGGGCTGGACGAGGTCCGGCTGCCGCCAGGGGCCGTCGTGGTCCGCGACGGCTCGTTCCTGGGCGTGGTGGCCGGCCGGGACCGGGACGCGGTCCGGGCCGCCGGGCTGCTGGCGCGGGCCGCCAGGTGGCGGGTGACCGAGTCGCTGCCGGACGAGCGCGACCTGGCCGGGTTCCTGCTGGCCGCGCCCGCGCAGGAGCAGCCGGTGACCGAGCGGCGGGACGAGGCGGCGGCCGCGGCCGTCACCCGGCGGCTGGCCGCCGACTACACCCGCCCGTTCATCGCCCACGCCTCGATGGCGCCGGGCTGCGCGATCGCCCGCTGGTTCCAGCGGCCCGATGGCGAGGCGGTCACCGTGTGGAGCCACAGCCAGGGCCCGTTCGCGCTGCGCGCTGCGATCGCGACCGGGCTGGGCCTCGGCCCGGAGCAGGTGACCGTCCAGCACGTGGAGGGCGCGGGCGCCTATGGCCACAACGGCGCCGATGACGTGGCGCTGGACGCGGTGCTGCTGGCCCGCGCGGTGCCGGGCCGCCCGGTGCGGGTGCAGTGGACCCGGGAGGACGAGATGGGCTGGGGACCGCTGGGCCCGGCCATGCTGGTCCGGCTGTCGGCCGGGCTGGACGCGGGCGGCCGGATCGCCAGCTGGCGGCAGGACGTCTACAGCAACGGCTTCATCGGCCGCCCGGGCAGCGGCGGCGAGCCGCGGCTGCTGGCGCTCTCCCACCTGGCAGGCGGCGGGCCGATGCCGCCCGCGCCGGACGGGCCGCCAACCGGGGCGATGGGAGCCACCCGCAACGCGGTCCCGCTGTACGACATCCCGGACCTGGCGGTCACCAGGCACCGGTTGCTCGACATGCCGGTCAGGACCTCGTCGCTGCGCTCGCTCGGCGCGTTCGGCAACGTGTTCGCGATCGAGTCGTTCATGGATGAGCTGGCCGCCGCGGCAGGCAGCGACCCGGTGGAGTTCCGGCTCGCGCACCTGTCCGACCCCCGGGCCCGCCGGGTGCTGACCGAGGCCGCCGGGCTGGCGGGCTGGGCGGGCCGACGGGGGGGCCTGGGGGGGTCGCCCCCCCGAGGGGAGGACCCGCGGGAGGGAGCCGGGTTCGGGGCCGGCGTCGCCCGGTACAAGGGCACCTCCGGCTACTGCGCCGCGGTCGCGGAGGTCGAGGCCGAGACGGAGGTACGGGTCCGCCGGCTGTGGCTGGCGGTGGACGTGGGGCGGGTGATCAGCCCGGACGGGGTCATCAACCAGGTAGAGGGCGGCGCGGTCCAGAGCGCGAGCTGGGCGGTATCCGAGCGGGTCCGGTTCGACCGGGCCGGGATCACCTCGGTGAGCTGGGACACCTACCCGATCCTGCGGTTCACCCAGGTGCCGGAGGTGACCGTGACGATCGTGCCCTCGGACGAGCCGGAGACCGGCGCGGGCGAGCTGGCGCAGGGCCCGGTGGCGGGCGCGATCGGGAACGCGGTCGCGGACGCGGTCGGGGCCCGGGTCCGCGACCTGCCGCTCACCAGGGAGCAGGTGGCCCGCGCGATCGAGGAGGCCTGACGGCCGGCAGCCCGGGTGCCGGCGCCGAGGTGACGTGCGCCGGCCGGGTCAGTGCTGGCCGAACAGTGCGCTGACCGACTCGCCGGCATGGATCCGCCGGATCGCCTCGGCCAGCGCCGGGGCCACCGTGAGCACCGTCAGCAGGCCTTCGCCCAGGTCGTCCGGGCGCGGCACGGTATCGGTGCACACGACCTCGGTCACCTCGGGCGCGGCCGCGATCCGCGCCAGCGCGCCGTCCGAGAACAGGCCATGGGTGCAGGCGATGCGGACCGAGCCGACCCGGCGCTCACGGAGCCGCTCCAGCAGCTCCAGGATCGTGCTGCCGCGGGCGATCTCGTCGTCGAGAACGATCACGTCCCGGTCGTCCACGTCGCCGATCACCGCGGTGATGCTGACCCGGTCGTCGGGGAAGCGCTGCTTGGCACCGGCCGCCACCGGCAGGCCGAGGATCCGGGCGAACGCGGCGGCAGGCTTGGCGTAGCCCAGGTCGGGCGAGACCACCACGGTGCCGGACAGGTCCTGGCCCTGGAAGTGGCCGGCCAGCTCGCGCAGCGCGTGCAGGTGGTCCACCGGCACCGAGAAGAAGCCGTGTACCTGCGGCGAGTGCAGGGTCATCGTCAGCACCCGGCTGGCGCCGGCGGTGACCAGCAGGTCGGCGACGAGCCGGCCGCCGATCGACACCCGGGGCATGTCCTTCTTGTCCGACCGGGCGTAGGAGTAGTGCGGGATCACCGCGGTGACCCGGGCGGCGGAGGCGCCCCGGGCCGCGCTCAGCATGAGCAGCAGTTCGACCAGGTGCTCCTGCACCGGCGGGACCAGTGGCTGGATCAGGAAGACATCCCGTTCCCGGCAGTTCGACAGCAGCTGGACTTCCAGGCAGTCGTTGGCGAACCGGACGGTACGGGAGGGCAGCAGCGGCTCGCCGAGGTGCTTGCATATCTCGGCGGCCAGCTGCGGATGGGCGGTGCCGCTGAAGACCGCAATCTCTCGCACGCGGCCCACGTTAGTGCCTGGGCGCCTGCTCCCGGACGCTGGCCGCAAGCTGCTGGCCTGCCTGGCGGAGCCACCGGCCCGGGTCGGCGAGCGCCGCCTCCGCTCCCCCGGCCAGGTCCGCCAGCGCGATGGCCCCGGCCGGTGCGGGCGTCGCTATCTGCCCGGCGACCAGGGCGGCTGGCACGCCCGCCCACCGTGCCATGCCGAGCACCTTCCCGGTGACCTTGCCGGCCACCGAAGTATCGTCCCACCGGCCTTCCCCGGTGATCACCAGGCCGGCCCCGGCGAGGGCCCGGTCCAGGCCGGCGATGCGGCACAGCTCCGCCGCGCCTGGCCGGAACACGGCTCCCCAGGCAGCGGCGAACCCGTAGCCGGTGCCGCCCGCCGCGCCGGCCCCGGGTGCGTCCGGGTCGCCGCCCAGCAGCGCGGCCAGCCGGGCCAGCCCCTGCTCGAGCAGGCGTATCTGCTGCGGGCTGGCCCCCTTCTGGGGCCCGAACACGGCCGCCGCGCCGGCCGGGCCGAGCAGCGGGGCTTCCACGTCGGCCAGCAGCCGGGCACCGCCGGGCGGTGCCGGTCGCAGGCCGGAGACATCCACCGCGGCCAGGCCGGGCAGCGCTCCCCCGCCGGGCCGCAGCGGGCGTCCGGCAGCGTCGAGGAACCGGGCGCCGAGCGCGGCCAGCGCCCCGGTGCCGCCGTCGGTGGACGCCGACCCGCCGAGGGTGATCACGATCTCCCGGGCGCCGTCAGCCAGCGCGGCGGCGGTCACCTGCCCGAGCCCGGTGGTGTGCGCGCCCAGCGGGTCGGGGCGGGCGAGCAGCGGCAGCCCGCTGGCCCGGGCCAGCTCGATGACCGCCGTGCCGCCGGGGAGGGTGAGCCACGGGCAGTCCGCCGGCTGGCCGCCCGGGCCGGTGACCGTGACCTGCTGCCAGCGCGCTCCCGATACGGCCGCCGCGATCACGTCCAGCGTGCCCTCGCCGCCGTCGGCCAACGGCAGGCAGGTCACCTCGTCCCCGGCCCGGACCGCCAGCCAGCCGTCCGCCATCGCTTGCGCCGCGTCCGCGGCGCCGATGCTCCCCTTGAACGAGTCGGGCGCGATCACCACCCGCATGCTGCCCGCTCCCGCCTGGCCCGGTCCGCTGATAGCCGGTCAGGCGTAGTAGCGGTAGATGGCCTGGGCAACCAGGGCGGGCTTGGACCCGCCCGCCACTTCCATGGTGAGGTCCGCCGTCAGCTGGACGGCCCCGCCGCCCGCGTCCTCCGCGGCCGCGATCACGCCCCCGAGCCGGATCCGGGAGCCGACCGGGACCGGCGCCGGGAACCGCAGCTTATTCAGGCCGTAGTTGATGCCCATCCGCACGTCCCGGACCTCTAGCAGCTCGGCGACCAGCGGGATGACCAGCGACAGGGTCAGGTAGCCGTGCGCGATGGTGCCGCCGAACGGCCCGGCGGCGGCCTTCTCGGTGTCCACGTGGATCCACTGATGGTCCCCCGTCGCATCGGCGAACGTGTTGACCCGCTGCTGGCTGATTTCCAGCCAGCCGGTGTGCCCGAGATCGGTGCCGGCCAGGCCTTTCAGCTCGTCCAGGCCGCTGGCAACAGTGGTCATGAGGAGGCCTCCCGTCGTGCGCTGTCTGGGGCGGGCGCGGCCTGCTCCGCCGGCGCCAGGCCGAGCAGCCGGGCCGCGTTGTGCTTGAGGATCTTGTCGCGGACCCCGGGCTTGATGGACAGCTGCTCGAAGTCCGCCAGCCACCGGTCCGGGGTCAGCAGCGGGAAGTCGGACCCGAACATCACCTTGTCCTGC
>DASQSC010000079.1:0-2299 GCA_035642555.1 Streptosporangiaceae bacterium
GGTAGAACACGTTCTAGTCTAGGGCGGCCGGATGCACCTCGCCTACACGCCGGAGCAGGAACGGCTCCGGAAGGAACTGCAGGCCTATTTCGCCGGCCTGATGACGCCGGAGGTCCGGGCCGCCCTGCGGGGGGATCAGGGCGGTCGTCCCCCCGGGCAGGCACCGCGCGAGGACGAGCGGGCGGGCGACTACGGGGATGGCGAGGCCTACCGGGAGGTGGTCCGGCAGCTTGGCCGCGACGGCTGGCTGGCCCTGAGCTGGCCGGCCGAGTACGGCGGCCGCGACGCGCCCCTGACCGACCAGCTGATCTTCCTGGACGAGGCCGCTGCCGCCGGCGTGCCGGTCCCGTTCCTGACCATCAACACGGTCGGCCCGACGATCATGCAGTACGGCACCGCCGGGCAGAAGGCGTTCTACCTGCCGCGGATCGCGGCCGGGGAGATCCATTTCTCGATCGGCTACTCCGAGCCGGAGGCAGGCACCGACCTGGCGTCGCTGCGCACCCGCGCGGTCCGCGACGGCGACGAGTACGTGGTCAACGGCCAGAAGATGTGGACCAGCCTGATCCAGTACGCCGACTACGTGTGGCTGGCCTGCCGCACCGACCCGGACGCGGCCCGGCACCGCGGCCTGTCCATTTTCATCGTTGCGGCCGGCGCGCCGGGGTTCTCCTGGACGCCGGTGCGCACCGTGGCCGGGCCGACGACCAGCGCCACCTACTACTCCGACGTCCGGGTGCCGGCCTCGGCCCTGGTCGGCGAGGAGAACCAGGGCTGGCCGCTGATCACCAACCAGCTCAACCACGAGCGGGTCGCGCTGACCTCGGCGGCCCCGGTGCAGACCGCGCTGCGCGAGGTGACCGAATGGGCCCGCGCCACCCGGCTGGCCGGCGGCCAGCCGGTCATCGACGCCGAGTGGGTCCGGCTGAGCCTGGCCCGGGTGCACGCGAAGGCGGAGTTCCTCAAGCTGATCAACTGGCAGATCGCGGCGGGGGCGGGCGCGGGGGCGGACGCGGGCGCGGGCGCGGGCCGGGAGCGGCTGAGCCCGGCCGCCGCCTCGGCCACCAAGGTCTTCGGCACCGAGTTCGCCACCGAGGCCTGCCGGCTGCTGATGGAGGTGCTCGGCGCGAACGGGCTGGTGCGGGACGGGTCGCCGGGCGCGGTGCTGGCAGGCCGGGTCGAGCGGATGCACCGCAGCGCGCTGATCCTGACCTTCGGCGGCGGCACCAACGAGGTACAGCGCGATATCATCGCGGCCACGGCGCTCGGGCTCCCGGTCAGCCGCCGCTAGGTCACGCCGTCAGGCCACACCCCCGCCAGGCCGGCCGCCGCCAGGAGTGAATCATGGACTTCTCCCAGCCCGAGGAGCAGCGCGAGCTCGCCGCCCTGACCAGGAAGATTCTCACCGGCCTGACACCGCAGCGGCTGCGGGAGGCGGAGGCCGGCCCGGACCGGTTCGATCCCGTGCTGTGGGCAGCCTTGGGCAGCGCCGGCGTGCTGGCCGCCACGCTCCCGGCGGCGGCGGGCGGAGACGGGCTCGGCCTGCTGGCGCAGTGCGCGGTACTGACCGAGCTGGGGCGCGCCGTGGCCCCGGTGCCCTACCTGCCCTCGATCGTGCTCGGCGCCGGTGCCCTCGCCCGGTTCGGCAGCGGGGCACAGCAGCGGCGGTGGGCGCGGCCCGCGGCACACGGCGAGCTCATCCTCACCGCCGCCTTGGCCGAGGAAGACGGCGACGACCCGGCCGCGCCCGCCACCCGGGCGGAGCCTGACCGGGCCGGTGGCTGGCGGCTGACCGGGGTCAAGACCACCGTGCCCGCGGCCCCGCAGGCCGGGCTGATGCTGGTCCCGGCAGCGGCACCGGAAGGGGTGCGGGTCTTCCTCGTGTCCCCGGCAGACGGCGGGGTCACGATCGAGCGGCAACGGCTCAGCAGCGGGGAGAGCGCCGGCCGGGTGGTGCTGGACGCCGTCCCGGCCAGCCCGGACCGGGTGCTCGGCGCGGACCGGGTACCGGGCGCGGACGAGGTGCCCGGCGCGGACGGGGTAGCGGGCGGTGCGGCGGCCGCGGAGTGGCTGGTCTCGGCCGCCATTGTCGGGCTCTGCGCGCTCCAGGCCGGGGTTACCGAGCGCGCGCTGGAACTCACGGCCGAGTACGCCCGCGCCCGCACCCAGTTCGGCAAGCCGATCGGCGGTTTCCAGGCGGTGGCGCAGCGGCTCGCCGACGCCCACGTCGACGTGGCCGCGATCCGCCTGACCATGTGGCAGGCCGCCTGGCGGCTGTCCGAGGGGCTGCCGTGCGGCA
>DASQSC010000080.1:0-9346 GCA_035642555.1 Streptosporangiaceae bacterium
TACACCGCGACCCGGGCACCGGGGCCACGGCGCTCGCTCTGGCTGACCAGACGCAAATGCCGCTGCTCAAGGCGCAGGCCCTGACCAGTTACAGCATGTTCCTGTGCGCCGCGGCGACCGGCGCAGCGCGTTCCCTGCTGCAGAGGCGCTGCCCATCGCCGACGGCTGCCCCGCATTCTGGCACCCCGAGCGGCCCCGGGTGGAATGGCGGCGGACCGGTGGCCGATCCGGGACGACGCCTCCCGGCCAGTTGCCCCGGCAAGAGCGGCGTGACCCGCTTTTGCCGAGGGCAGTAAGCGGATCGCCGCCCAGCTGTATCTGTAGGTCAGCTCCGCGCCAACCCACCTCGCCTCACCTCTACCAAGGCACACACAAATGTGCCGATGCCAGAAGGCAGCGGTGCGGTCAACGGCCGCCCTCGCGGAGGCTACCCCGGACGCCGGCGACCTCCGCATCTGAGGGACAGGCCCCGTCAGCCGGCATATGCGCGCAGATCACCCCGTTCACCGTAGTGCCGGCGGCCACCCCAGCGATCAGGTTTGCCGAGCATAACGGCGGCTCGGTGCGCGTAACGAAAGCACTCTTCTGCCGCGATCAGTGCCTGTCCACCGCCACTAGCCATCTGCGGTCGCCGTCTGGTCCGTCACCGGGCCCGAAGGGTAAGAACACCCGAACTGCACGACTGTCGCGCCAGAAGATGACCCTATGGCGCCCCGGCGGATGAGATGGTGCGGTGCGGTGGCGCCGATTTGAGCGGATCTGGCAGCGATACGTCGTCCACTTAGCCAAACACGTGGTTACGGGCCGCAGAGGCGAACTCCAATCGGGCATCCCTAGCCCTCTGCTGGGCTCTAAGAGCACTCTTCGCCGGGCCAGACCTGTCGCCATCCTTATAAACCGCGTTGCACTTGTCGCACTCGTCCGCCAGGTCACCGAGGCAAAACCGTAGCCTTTCAGCGCTCTTTTCGATTTCGCTGGGACCCGCGATCAGGACTGGCGCGTATACAGGTTGCAGACGATCCCAATCCTCAAGGTAGTCCCGCCGGGCAGCATCACAAGCTTGTGTCCCCGCATCGGTCTCGATCTTGGCTATCAGTTCACGGGACCTGTCCATGAAGCTGTAGACGACCGTCAGGTACTCGGCGTATGCCGTGCGGCGCACCTCAGCCACCTGGTCCTTACGGGTGTCAGCTGCTAATCCTCGCTGCGCGCGGTTGGTGATCAAGACGGATCCGAATGACGCTCCTGCGCCGATCGCAGCACCCAAGGCGGTGAAACCAGCACCAAGCCACTCAGAAGCCATGATGGCTAGTCCACCACCGCCCGGCAAGCCGCGCACACGCTTTGCCCGAACCTGCGCGTCTGGTGCCGGAACTGGACTAACGCCTTTCATGATCCGTTTCGGTGGGCGCCGTTCCAGGTACCGAAGGTCCCTCCTTGCAATGACCCCAAGGGCGAAACACGCTGCCCGAACGCGATCTGGTGACGGTCAGGTGATGTAGGGACTGTCCCGTCGTTGCAAGTAATGGCCTACCCGCAGCCGCATAGACCGGTCCATCTGATACTCGCCGACACGAACAGGCGGCACCCAGCGCACCTCGGATGTCTCGCTGCTGGGGGTCGGACTGCCGCCCGTGGCGCGTGCGGTCAGCACGATGGAGAACTCTTGCCGGACCTCGCCGTTGCTGGTGTAGAGGATCACGTGCCTGGGGTCGCTGTAGATGCCGACGAAGCCGTTGATCTCGCAGTCGATCCCGCTCTCCTCCTTGGTCTCGCGGACGGCTGCGTCGGCTACGGATTCGCCGAGATCGACCGCACCGCCGGGGACGGCCCAGTTGTCGTTGTCGGAACGGCGGATCCGCAGGATCTCACCGGCGTCGTTGGTCACCACAACGTTGACCGAGGGGACGATCGTCGTAGCCGCGGGCGCGTCCGGGTCGTCGTAGTAGTCGATACGGCGGCTCATGTCTCAGCCATCCCCGGCGGGTTCGGCGACGTCCCACACACGCTCGAAGCTGTCGAGGTAGGCGGCGGCGACCTCGCCGCCTGCGACCTTGCGGAAGTGCCACACCGGGGCATGCGCAGCGGTAACACCGTACAGATGGGTGTTCACCAGGATCTGGTCGTCGGCGCGGTAGATCGAGTTGTACAGGACCGTGCGGTGGAACCTGATCTCCACGCCATCGATGGAGCGCAGCGGCCGGTACATGATCAGCGCGTTGCGGATCTTGGCGGCCATGGCGTCGCCGACTCCCTCGTCCTCGCCGCGCACGGCGACTTCGCTGCTGGCCGGGTCGCCGAGCAGAATGCAGTGCTCCGCGAGGCAGACCCCGCCGACAAGGCCGAGATCTACACCCAGCTCGGCTTGCGGCTCACCTATCGCCCCAGAGACAAGATCATCCAGGCTCGGGTCAGCCCCAGCCAGCATTGGCAATTCGAGGGTGTCCGAGGGGGGACTTGAACCCCCATGCCCTATTCGGGCACTAGCACCTCAAGCTAGCGCGTCTGCCTATTCCGCCACCCGGACGTGAGCCGGAGCACGGAAGGACCCGTGCCGGCCGCCTCACGATAGCAAATCCGGCGCGGCGCAGCGTAGTGAGCCGATTGTCGCGCCGGACCCGGCCCGGACCGGGTGGCTTGCGCTGGACGGCAACCGTTCCGGATCTTGCGAACCATCCTCGCGGACGGCCGCTCGCGACGGCCAGGACCTACCAGAAGTGCCCGCGGATGCGAGGATGGACGGGTGACCGAGAACCCGGCCCGCCCGGCCCCTACCGCGGAAGACGAGGTCGCTGGCCTGTGCAGCGACCTGATCAGGATCGACACCACGAACCCGGGGGATCATTCCGGGCCCGGCGAGCGCCGGGCCGCTGAGCACGTGGCCGGCCTGCTGTCGGAGGCCGGGCTTGAGCCGGTGCTGCTGGAATCCCATCCGGGCCGCGCCAGCGTCGTGACCAGGATCGAGGGGACGGACCGCACCCGGCCGGCCCTGCTGATCCACGGCCACCTGGACGTGGTCCCCGCCGACGCCGGGGACTGGGCGGTGGACCCGTTCAGCGGCCAGGTGTCGGACGGCTTCGTGTGGGGCCGCGGCGCGGTGGACATGAAGGACATGGACGCGATGATCCTCGCGGTGATCAGGCAGCGGCTGGCCGAGGGCCGCCGCCCGCCGCGCGACCTGGTGCTCGCGTTCCTGGCGGACGAGGAGGCGGGCGGGAGCTGGGGCGCCAGCTGGCTGGTGGACAACCACCCGCAGCTGTTCGAGGGGGTCACCGAGGCCATCGGGGAGGTCGGCGGGTTCAGCGCCACCATCGGCGGCGAGCGCCTGTACCTGCTGCAGACCGCCGAGAAGGGCATGGCCTGGCTGCGGCTGACCGCCCGCGGCACGGCCGGCCACGGTTCCATGCTGCAGGCCGACAACGCCGTCACCACGCTGGCGGAGACGGTCGCCCGGATCGGACGGCACGAGTGGCCGGTCCGCCTCACTCCGGCGGCGCAGGCGTTCGTGGAAGCTGCGTGCCAGGCGCTGAGCGTCGACTTCACCCCGAACGATTGCCGTTCCACGCTGACCAAGCTCGGACCGCTGTCCCGGATGGTGGGCGCAACCCTCACCAACACGGCGAATCCCTCCATGCTGGAGGCCGGCTACAAGGTGAACGTCGTTCCGCAGCACGCCGCCGCCAGCGTGGACGGCCGGTTCCTGCCGGGGCACGAGGACGAGTTCTTCGCTGAGCTTGACGGCCTGCTCGGGCCGGGGGTCCAGCGCGAGTTCATCCACCACGACGTGGCGGTGGAGACGACGTTCGACGGGGACCTGGCCGAGGCGATGACGGCCGCGCTGGTCGCTGCCGATCCGGGGGCGAGGGTCGTGCCTTATTGCCTATCCGGCGGTACGGACGCCAAGTCGTTCAGCCGGCTCGGGATCCGCTGCTTCGGGTTCACGCCGCTACGGCTGCCGCCGGACCTGGACTTCGCCGGGATGTTCCACGGCGTGGACGAGCGGGTCCCGGTCGACGCGCTCCGGTTCGGCACCAGGGTCCTCGACGACTTCCTGGACCGCTGCTAGCGGGCGGCGGGACGGGCGTTCTGGCGGGGGCGGGACGGGACCGGGCGGAGTTTTCTCGGATTGGCATACTCAGCACGGACCGTAGTGTTACTGTTACGCATTGTGCGGGGTTGGTGCTGCCTGGCACATACCCCTGCTGCGATAGCCCAGCAAACCGCACCGCGGTCGGTCCCGGTGAGACCTTCCTCCGCGGCGCCGGGTGGCTGTTCCAGCCCCGCTCGGGCGGCCACGGCCAGCCGGCATGCCCCCGCAGTCGACCGGCGCGGGCCGTGGCCGCCACCATCTCCGGCCGCGTTAAGCCCGGGCTCCGGCTGCCTTAAGCCCGGCCTAGGGGCGCGGTGCGTTCACCGCGGATCGCCAGGACATGCCCTAGAGTGTGCGCACAGGTCGTATGATTTGCCGGCGCAGGGTTGCCTTCCTGCTGCCGTCCGCGTACAACCGGAGCCTGGCGAGTTCCCAGTCCCCGTACTCGGCGTGATCTGTCAGAATGCGCCTCGCGGCGTCACGCGACGTCCCGCGGGGCAGGTAGAGCACGAGGTAGGAATACTCAGCCATCACACTTCATTGTCCGCGGCGGAGGCGGTGGTTCAATCGGCCACGGCAAATCCGCGGGTGTGGCGGGCTGGCGGGGGAGGATGCGACCATGCCCGGGCGGCCGGCGGTATCCGCCGTCCGGCCCGCCGGGAACCGCCCGCGAGTCCGGGAACCGGTCAGGCGCTACCGGCGCCGCGAGACCGGCCGGGAACACCGGCCCGGGTGCCCTGAGTTGAGACTCAGGGACGAGAGTGCTAGAGGGTGAGGGGAGCGTGCCAGCAAGGACACGTGCCGGCGCCAGCGGGGCGACGGGGAGCAAACGCGCGAACGGAGGCGGCGGACGGCGACTGGTGATCGTCGAGTCGCCGGCTAAGGCACGCACGATCGCGGGGTACCTCGGCGACGGGTACGTGGTCGAATCCAGCATCGGGCACATCCGCGACATGCCTGACAAGGCAGCGGAGATCCCCGCGAAGTACCGGGGCGAGCCGTGGGCACGGCTCGGCGTGGACGTTGACCACGGCTTCCAGGCCCTGTACGTGGTGCAGAGTGACAAGAAGCCGCAGGTGACCAAGCTCAAGAAGCTGCTCGCGGGCGCCGACGAACTGCTGCTGGCCACGGACGAGGACCGCGAGGGCGAGGCCATCGCCTGGCACTTGCTGGAAGAGCTCAAGCCCAGGGTCCCGGCCCGCCGGATGGTGTTCCACGAGATCACCCCGGAGGCGATCGCGCAGGCGGTCGCGAACCCGCGCGAGCTGGACGCCGGCCTGGTGGACGCGTACCAGACCCGCCGGGTGCTGGACCGGCTGTACGGGTACGAGGTCTCCCCGGTGCTGTGGAAGAAGGTCATGCCGCGGCTGTCGGCCGGGCGCGTCCAGTCGGTCGCCACCCGGCTGGTGGTGGCCAGGGAACGGGAACGGATGGCGTTCCGGCCCGCCAGTTACTGGGACCTGGAGGCCATCTTCACGCCCGATCATTCCGAACGGGAGGGTGCCGGGGAACCGCAGTCCTTCCCGGGCAGGCTCGTCGCGGTGGACGGCAGGCGCGTGGCGCAGGGCCGGGACTTCGCGCCCACCGGGGAGCTCCGCAACCCGGACCTCCTTTACCTGGCGGGAGCGGCCGGTCCCGGCGGGCAGGCAGCGGCCGTGCCGGCCGGGGTGGAGCACCAGATGGCCGCCGGCGGGCTCGCGGAACGGCTGGCCGGGGCCCGGTTCCGGGTCAGGAGCGTCGACCGCAAGCCGTACCGGCGGGGACCGTACGCGCCGTTCCGGACCACCACGATGCAGCAGGAGGCATCGCGCAAGCTGGGCTTCTCCGCCAAGTACGCGATGTCGGTGGCGCAGCGGCTCTATGAGAACGGCTACATCACCTATATGCGGACCGACTCGATCACGCTGTCGCAGACCGCGATCAACGCCGCCCGCGTCCAGGCCCGGGAGCTCTACGGGGCCGAGTACGTACCGGACTCGCCGCGCGCCTACACCAGCAAGGTCAAGAACGCGCAGGAGGCGCACGAGGCGATCCGGCCCGCGGGCGACCGGTTCCGGACCCCGTCGGCGACCGGGCTGTCCGGGGACGAGCTGCGGCTGTACGAGCTGATCTGGAAGCGGACCGTCGCCTCCCAGATGAAGGACGCCGTGGGCGAGTCGGTGTCGGTGCGCATCACCGGGCGCTCCGCTGCTGACGAGGAAGCCGAATTCAGCTCGTCCGGCAAGGTCATCACCTTCCACGGGTTCCTCAAGGCGTACGTGGAAAGCGTCGAGGACGACGCCGACCGGGACGACCGGGAGCGGCGGCTGCCGCCGCTGGCCGAGAACGACCCGCTGACCGGGGAGCTGAGCCCGGCCGCGCACGAGACCCGGCCGCCCGCCCGGTACACCGAGGCCAGCCTGGTCAAGGAGCTGGAAGACCGCGAGATCGGCCGCCCGTCCACCTACGCCTCGATCATCGGCACGATCCTGGACCGCGGTTACGTGTTCAAGAAGGGCACCGCGCTGGTGCCCTCGTTCCTCGCCTTCGCGGTCGTCACGCTGCTCGAGCAGCACTTCGCGCACCTGGTGGACTACGAGTTCACCGCCCGGATGGAGGACGCGCTGGACCAGATCGCCCGCGGCGAGGCCGCCCGGGTGCCGTGGCTGCAGCGGTTCTACTTCGGCACCGACGGCGAGGAAGGGCTCAAGCAGCTGGTCAGCGACCTCGGTGACATCGACGCCCGGGGCGTCAGCTCGTTCCCGCTGGCCGGTACCGACATCGTGGTCCGGGTCGGCCGCTACGGGCCCTACCTGGAACGGGACGGCCAGCGGGTGAACGTGCCGGACGGCACCGCGCCCGACGAGCTGACTCCCGAGTACGCGGCCGAGCTGTTCGCCCAGCCGAGCGGGGAGCACCCGCTCGGCACCGATCCGGGCTCCGGGCACGAGATCCTCGCCAGGAGCGGCCGGTTCGGCCCGTACGTGACCGAGGTGCTGCCCGAGGGCGCGGACGGCAAGCCGCGCACCTCCTCGCTGCTGAAGTCGATGTCGCTGGACACGGTGACGCTGGACGACGCGCTGCGGCTGCTGTCGCTGCCGCGGATCATCGGCGAGCTCGACGGCGAGCCGGTCACGGTGCAGAACGGCCGCTACGGCCCGTACGTGAAGAAGGGCACCGACAGCCGTTCGCTGGAGTCCGAGGAGCAGCTCTTCACCCTCACCCTGGCCGAGGCCAAGGAGATGTTCGCCCAGCCCAAGACGCGCGGCCGCGGCCGCGCGGCGGCCGCGCCACCGCTGCGCGAGATGGGCGAGGACCCGGCCAGCAAGAAGCCCATCGTGGTGCGGGAAGGCCGGTTCGGCCCGTACGTGACCGACGGCGAGACCAATGCCTCGCTGCGGCGCGGGGACGAGATCGAGTCGCTGTCGCTGCAACGGGCGGTGGAACTGCTGGCCGAACGCCGGGCCGCAGGCCCGGCGCGGCCCCGGCGCCGCGCGTCCTCCTCGCGCCCCCGCAACCGCTCCTGAGCCGGCCGCTCCTGAGCCGTAACCGGTTCATGATTGTGCGGGATCGGTCGGGTTGCCGCCCTCCTGATCCCGCACGATCCTGAGATTCAGGGAATCAGGCGCCCCCGTGGAACCGGCTGACAACGGGCATACAGGACATTAGCACTCAGGTAACAGCGAGGCAGGCGCGCTGTGGATACCCTGGCGCAGTGAACTTCCGATCCCCCGCGGGCGGTGGCGGCGGCAACGTGCTTGCGATCAAGCCGTTCCGGCGGCTCTGGGTCGCATTGTCGCTGTCCAGCCTGGGGGACTGGCTGAGCCTGCTGGCGCTCACCGCGCTGGCGTCTGCGCTGACCAGGCGCGGGATCGCGGCCCAGGGCGCGGCGGTCGGCGGGGTCTGGCTGACCTCGCTGTTCCCGGCGCTGGTGCTGGGCCCGGTCGCGGGCGCGGTCGCCGACCGGCTCGACCGCCGGCTGAACATGATCATCGGAGACGTGCTCCGGGCCGCGCTCTACATCTCCATCCCGGTCAACGTATCGCTCGGCATCGTCAACAAGCTCACCTGGATCTACGTCGCGCAGTTCCTGGCGTCCTGCGCCTCGCTGTTCTGGACCCCGGCCAAGGACGCCTCGGTGCCGAACCTGGTGCCCGCTGACAAGCTGGAAGAGGCCAACCAGTACAGCCTGTTCATGACGTTCGGCACGGCGCCGGTGGCCGGGCTGCTGTTCTCCCTGCTCGCCGTCGTCAGCTCGGGCCTGGCGTCGGCCAGCGGCTTCTTCGGCAAGCCGTACGGCCAGGTGAACCTGGCGCTGTTCTTCAACGCGGCAACGTTCGTGGTGTCGGCGGTGACCATCTACGGGCTGCGGGAGTTGCCGAAACGGCGGGCCGGGACGCGCATCTCGGCGCCGTCGGTGGCCAAGACAATCTGGGACGGCTGGAAGTTCCTCGGGTCCACCGCCGTCGTGCGCGGGATCGTGATCGGGATGGTCGGGGCGTTCGCCGCCGCCGGCGTGGTGGTCGGCCTCGGCCCCCCGTACATCAAGCAGACCCTGAACGGCGGGAACGCCGGCTGGGGGCTGGCCTTCGGGGCGATCTTCCTCGGGCTGGCGGGCGGCATGTTCCTCGGCACCCGGCTACTGCGGGAGTTCAGCCTGCGCCGCCAGTTCGGGCTGTCGATCGCCTGCGCGTCGGTCCCGCTCGCGCTCATCGGCCTGATCCCGAACCTGGTTGCGGTGCTGCTGCTGGTGGTGGTGCTGGGCGTGCTGGCCGGCATCGCCTACGTGACCGGGTACACGATCGTCGGGCGGGACGTGGACGACGACACCCGCGGCCGGACCTTCGCGTTCCTGCAGTCCGGCATCCGGGTCATCCTGTTCGCGGTGATCGCCGCGGCGCCGTTCCTGGCGGCCGGGTTCAACGCCGTGTGGCACGGCGTGATCGGCTCCAACGTGCTCCGGATCGGCGGCGCCGCCTACCATGCGATCGGCTACAACATCGTGCTGCTGCTGTCAGCGGCGGTCGCGCTGTGGCTGGGCTGGGTGTCGTTCCGGCATATGGACGACCGGAAGGGAGTCCCGCTCTGGGACGACCTGGTGTCGGCGCTGCGGGGCGAGCAGTTCGTGCCAGCGCCCGGTCACCCCAACGGGCGGCCGGCCCGCCGGGGGATGCTGGTCGCGCTGGAGGGCGGCGAGGGCGCCGGCAAGAGCACGCAGGCCAGGAGGCTCGCGATCCGGCTCCGGGAGCAGGGCTACGACGTCATCACCACCCAGGA
>DASQSC010000081.1:0-7903 GCA_035642555.1 Streptosporangiaceae bacterium
CCCCAGCGGCCGAACCAGGAGCCGTCCGGCTCCTGCGCCCGCAGCAGCCACACCACGCCCCGCCGTGCCGCCCGGGTGCCGGCCATGCCCTCGGCCGCCAGCGCCTCCACGATGTGCGCGGTGACGTCGGCCGTCGGCGGGTCGATGACCGCCCCGAAGTCGCAGAACGGCAGCCGGGCGGGCATCGGCGAGGTGTTGTCGGCGTCGAAGGCGCCCCAGCCGCCGTCCCGGGACTGCATGCCGACGAGCCAGTGCAGCCCGCGGCCGATTGCCGGGTGCCGGTCGTCCGACCGGGCGCCTCCGGCCTCGGTCTGCCGCAGCGCCAGGATCACTTCCGCGGTGTCGTCCAGGTCCGGGTAGATGTCGTTGTCGAACTCGAACGCCCAGCCGCCCGGGTCCAGCCGGGGCCGGCGCACCTGCCAGTCACCGGGGCCGGGCACCTCCTCGCCGATCACCCAGGCCGCCGCCCGTTCCAGCGCCGGGTGGCCGGGCGGCAGCCCCGCGTCGGACAGCGCGATCATCGCCAGCACCGTGTCCCAGACCGGGGACTGGCAGGCTTCCAGCCGCCGCACCGGCCCGTCCGGCGTGTCCTCGGTGATGGTGAACCGGCGCAGGCCCGCCAGCCCGCGCCGCATCACCGGGTGATCCAGCCGGTAGCCGAGCAGGTGCAGCGCCATCAGCGAGTACACCCAGGGCGGCTGGATGCCGCCCCAGCAGCCGTCCCGTTCCTGCCTGGCGATGATCCAGTCGGTGCAGCGGCGGATCGCTGCCCGGCGGATGGCGGCGGCCGGCTGGGTGCGCTGGCCGTAGCGGTCGTAGGCGTGCAGTGCCTTGTCCAGCCGGCCGAAGAACATGTCCCAGCCGGACTGAGGCCCGGCGGCCGGGGCCGGCGCCTCCGCGCCGTCGCCGGCCGGATCTGGCCACAGCTCGTCCAGGGTGACGGGGAACGGCCGGACCGGCCGCAGCGAGCAGATGATCGTCAGCGGGACGATCGTCTGCCGGGCCCAGCAGCCCCAGTCGTAAATGTTCAGCGGGAACCAGGCGGGCAGGTAGATCATCTCCGGCGGCATGACCGGCAGGTCGTCCCAGGACCACTGGCCGAACAGGGCCAGCCAGACCCGGGTGAACACGCGGCTGGCAGGGATGCCGCCGCGGGCCCTGATCCAGTCCGCCGCCCTGGCCATGGCCGGCTCGCCGGCCGAGTGCCCGGCCAGCTTCAGCGCGACGTACGCCTCCACCGTGGTGGACAGGTCACCGGGGCCGCCGAAGAAGTTCGCCCAGGTGCCGTCGTCGCGCTGGCTGGAGGCGATCCACCGGGCCGCGGCCGTGGTCTCCTCCTCGGTGCGGATCCCGAGGAACTCCCGCAGCAGCAGGTCCTCGGCGTCCATGGTGACGTTGGTCTCGAGCTCGCCCTGCCACCAGCCCTGCTCGTGCTGCAGGCTCAGCAGGTGGTCTCGCGCCCGATCCAGAGCGGCACGAGCATCGCCAGCAGCGGCCTGGCGGCCGCTGCTGGCCTGCGTCACGGTCAACGCCCCTCCTCTGCCAGCGCACTCACCACTGACGCTCCGTGATGAACTCCGCGATGCCGGCGAACTCGGCCCGCACGTCCTCGGGCATGTCGGTCTCGGCCAGGCACTTGCGGGCGGCGGCGAGCTGCGCGGCGGCCTCAGCCTCGGTCCAGCTCCGGCCGCCGGCGTCCGCGACCAGCCGGGCCGCCCTGGCCACCTGCGCGTCGTCCATCGGTTCGGGGCTGGCGAGCAGCCCGGCCAGTTCCCCGGCCGCTGCCGTGCCGCTGGTCAGCGCGGCCACGATCGGCAGCGACTTCTTCCTGGCCCGCAGGTCAGAACCGGCCGGCTTGCCGGTGCGCTCCGGCGCGCCCCAGATCCCCAGCAGGTCGTCGGTGAGCTGGAAAGCCTGCCCCACGTGCGCCCCGAACCCGGCCAGTCCCATCGCGAGCGCGGCCGGCGCCCCCACGTGGATGGCGCCGATGCTGCACGCGCACGCCATCAGCGCGGCGGTCTTGTCGCCGGCCATCTCCTGGCACTCGGCCAGCGTGACGTCGTCCCGCTGCTCGAACGCGAGGTCCGCGCCCTGCCCGGCGATCAGCCGCTGCACCGCGGCGGACAGGCAGCGGGCCGCCCACAGGCCGTTCGGCGCGCCGGCCTCCAGCAGGATCTCCTGGGCCAGCGCGAGCAGCGCGTCCCCGGCCAGGATGGCGGCGCCGGTGCCGTAGACGGTCCAGGCGGTCGGCCGGTGCCTGCGCTCGGTGTCGCCGTCCATGATGTCGTCGTGCAGCAGCGAGAAGTTGTGCACCATCTCGACCGCGACGGCTGCCGGCACCCCGCCCTCGGCGGGCTCGCTGGCCGCCCGGGCCGACAGCAGGGCCAGCGCCGGGCGCAGCGCCTTGCCGCTCCCGCCCGGCTTGCCGCCCGGCCCCGGCTTGCCGGTGCCTGCCAGGCCGAGGTGGTACTCGGCCACCTGCCGCACATCGGGGCTGAGCCGGGCCACGGCCGTGGCCATGGCCGGGCCGACCAGGTCGCGGGCGGTCTCCACACCTGCCGGTATGACGGCGGTCATGCCACCGCTCCCACGCCAGGCTCCGGCCGGGCAGTCATCCCGGCCAATCCCCGCCGCAGCTGCCTCGCCGCGTTGAGTCCGCTTCGCACGGCACCCTCCATCGTGTCGGGCCACCCGGTATCGGTCCACGCACCGGCGAGCACCAGGCCCGCGTGCGCAGTCTGGCTGCCGGGGCGTAGCATCCCGCACCCCGGCACCTGGCGGAATGTCGCCCGCCGTTCCCTGGTGACGAAGAACTCGCTGACCCGGGCCCCGGCCGCGGCCGGGAACAGTTCTGCCAGCGCGGGCAGGAACTGCTCGCGCAGCCGGGCCGCTGGCGTGTCCACGTATCGGTCGGCGGCTGACAGCGACACCGCCAGGTACTGCCCTGCCGCCAGGCCGGACGGACCGGTCCGGTCGAACACCCACTGCACCGGCGAGTCGACCGCCGCCGCGAACGGCAGCCTGGTCACCCGCCGGTCGTAGATCACGTGCACGTTGACGATCGGCGAATACCCGAGCCCGGCCCAGCGGCCGGCGTCCGGCACCGCGCCCGCCGGTACCAGCCGGGCCGCGGCCGGCGCGGGCACCGCCAGCACCACGCCGTCAGCGGGCACGGCCTCATCGGCGCCGCGGTCCGCCAGCCGGAGCAGGAAGCCGCCGCCGGGCTCCGGCTCCACCGAGGTCACCTTCCCGTTGCGCCGGACCTGCGCGCCCAGCCGGGCCAGCAGCGCCTCCGCCGCGCCGCCGTGCAGCTCGCCCAGCGGGATCGCCGGCGTCCCGATGTCGGCCGCGTCCCTGGCCCCGAGCAGGGCGGTCTTCACCACCGTGGCGGCCAGGCCCAGGTTCGCCTCATCCCCGCCGGAATTCAGCGACGACACCGTGAACAGATCCCACAGCACCCGCCGGGCCCGTTCATTCTGGCCGTGCGCTGCCAGCCAGTCACCGAGCCGCTGCCCGTCAAGCTCCGGATCGGCCGGGTCGAGCAGTCGCATGCCGAGCGAGGCCAGCCCGGCCCGCAGCCGCTGCGCCGGGGACAGGAAGCGGTACCGGGCCAGGGCCGCGCCCATGTGCAGCGGCCCGGGCAGCCCGGAGCGGCGGAGCCGCGCCCGGCCGGCCGGGCTGAGCACGGCCACGTCGAACCGGTCCTGCAGCCGGACCGAGCCGGTCATGCCGAGCCGGGCCAGCAGGTCGCGGTAAGCGGTGCAGCAGCGCAGGAACACGTGCTGGCCGGTGTCGACCACCAGGCCGTCGCGGGTGAACGAGGCGGTAGCGCCGCCCAGCCGCGGCCGCGCCTCCAGCAGCGTGACCTCGGCGCCGGCCTCCCGCAGGGCGATCGCGGCCGTGATGCCGGCCAGCCCGCCGCCGACGACGGCAACCCGCGTGCCCGGCCTCACGACGCCCCGCCTGCCAGGGGGGACGACCCCCCGGAACCCCCCGCGGGCCCGCCCCGCGCGGCGCGGGCCGGGCGGGAGCCACGGGCCGGGCGGGCGGCGCTGGCCAGCGACTTGAAGGCGACCAGGGCCTTCTCCCGGGGCGGCAGCGCCACCCGGCGCTGGAGCACGGCGGTGGGCGTGGCGGCGATGTGCTGGAGCAGCCGGAAGTAGATGCCGGCCATGGCCCCGGTGCACGCGGCGCTGCGCCGGTCAAGCAGCGGCATCAGCCGCAGCCCGGTCGCGTACCAGCCACGGGCCCGGTCTGCTTCGAACTCCACCAGGCTGGCCAGCCGGGACTCGCCGCCGTTGGCCGTCGCGTCCAGCCTGGCCCCGAACCGGTCGAGATCCTCCGCTGGCAGGTAGACGCGGCCGCTGCGATAGTCCTCCACGATGTCCCGCAGGATGTTGGTGAGCTGGAGCGCGACCCCGAGCGAGTCGGCCAGCGGCTCGGCGGCCGAGGGGTCCGGGGTGCCGAACACGCCGAGCGAGAGCCGGCCGATCGAGCCGGCCACGCAGCGGCAGTAGTGGAGCAGGTCATCGAAAGTCCGGTAGCTGGTCCCGCGCACGTCTGCCTCGCAGCCGTCGATGAGCTCCCCGAACGCTGACAGCGGGATCGGGTACCGGCGCGCCGCGTCCGCCAGCGCCAGCTGGACCGGGTCGGACCCGTCGGGGCGGCCGTCTGCCAGCGCGGCCAGCCCGGCCCGGGCGCTGGCCAGCGCCGCCACCTTGTCCGCCGCGGGGAGGGTGCCGTCCCCGATGTCGTCGATACGGCGCGCGAACGCGTACACCGCGGCCAGCGCCTGCCGCTTGGGCGGCGGCAGCAGCCGGATCCCGTACGAGAAGTTCCTGGCCTGTGACCAGGTGATTTCCTCGCAGCGCCGGTAGGCGGCGCGCGTGTCGGTCACGTCACCTCCCGGTGGCATACGTTCTCATCAGTTCCGCCGCCAGCCGCCGCTTGTCCGGCCGGGGAGTGGCCCGCAGCGGGTCGTAGCCTGCCGCCGCGATGGCGGCCAGCGCCGCCCGGCCGCCGGCCACATAGCCAGCCACGGCCGCCCGGGCCGCCCCGCGCAGGGTTCCGGTCAGGACCGCGCCGTCGGCCAGCAACTCTCGTGCCCGCCGGACCTCAAACTCCATCAGCTCGCGCAACCGGGGCCCCGCGGACGGTGCCGCCAGCTCGGCCTCGCTGACCGCGAACCTGGCCAGGTCCGCTTGCGGCAGGTAGATCCGGCCCGCCCGGTAGTCCTCGGCCACGTCCTGCCAGTGCTCGGCCAGCTGCAGGGCGGTGCACACCCGGTCGGAGAGCGCCTCCCGGTCCGGGGTGGCGGCCCCGAAGATGTACAGCACCACCCGGCCGACCGGGTTGGCCGACAGCCGGCAGTAGCCGGCCAGGTCTTCGTAGGACTGGTACCGGCTGACCGCCTGGTCCTGCCGGTTGGCCTGGATCAGGTCAAGGAACGGCTGGGCGGGTACCCGGCAGCGGGCGACCATCGGCGCCAGTGCCCGGACCACCCCGACCCGCGGCATCGGGCTCGCGGTGTCGTACAGCCGGCCGAGATCGGCCTCAAGCTCGTCGAGCAGGCGCAGCCGATCGCCGGGGGGCGCCTCGTCCCCCATATCGTCGGCGGACCGTGCGAACCCGTACAGCGCGGCCAGGTGGTAGCGGTACCGGCCGGGCAGCAGCCGGAGCGCGACCGGGAAGTTCTCCCCCGACGCCTGGACGGCCGCGCCCGCGGTGATCGCCGCCGCGGTCGCGGGTTCCCCCGCCGGGTCCGCTGCGGTCGCTGGATTCGCCGCGATGGGTTGCGCCGCGGTCGCGGGCATGCTCTCGCTGCCCTCCATCTCTGCTGGGCCCGGCATACCTGCCGGGCCTGTCCTCGCCCCGTGACCCGCCGCTGGCCAGCCGGGCACCCTCGCTGGCGGTGCGGCGCGGCCGTCACCCATCGCCGCCACCTCCCCGCCCATGGCCACTATCCTTCACACTTCCCCGGTAATTGCAAACAATGACGTATGCGTCACCTGACGCCTATGTCGGGGAACTCCGTGCCCGGGGGCGGAAGGGGATCCCGGCCCGGGTAAGGCGAAAATTATACATGTCTCAACTCCGGTACCCGGAGGCAGCCTCCCCTTGCCACTCAGGGCCTGCGTTTAGCAGGCCAATTCGGCCCTGTCCGGGCAGGTACGGCGGGCACATCAGCCCGGCGTGGCCAGGCCGCAGCAGTCCGTGTTCTCACTGGTGGATGCGGCACGGCAGGTTCCCCGGCGTTTCCGGCAGGTTAGCCGCCCGGCGGCAAACACTCACCTCAGCCGGAACGGGTTAACCCGCTCCCGATAAAAACGATTGCAGGATTGCCGGCGGGCGGCAGCCACGCGCTGCCTCCGCCCGTCCGGCCTGCCGCCAGGAAAGCGGCCTTACCGCCGCCAATTACTGACGCGAGCGTCATATTCGGCGCGCGCGAAAAAACGCCGGTCAGATCCGCCAGATCAGCGCCAGCGCGCAGTCGTCACCGCCCCCGGCCGCACCGTGCAGCGCCGACACCAGGCTCTCGGCGCCGGCCCGGAACCCGGACGTCACCAGCCGGTTGGCCTCCCCCAGCAGCCGGTCGGTGCCGAGGTCGATGTCCCGGCCCGGCGCTTCCACCAGCCCGTCGGTGTAGAGCAGCAGCGCGTCACCCGGTCGCAGCACGCCCCGCTCGGGCACGCAGCGCAGATCTGGCACGACACCGAGGACGATCCCGCGGGCACTGGTCATCCGCCAGGTCCCGGTGCCCGCGTCGAAGTGGGCGGCGGGCGGGTGCCCGGCCGAGGTCACCAGGTACTCGCCGGTCGCCAGGTCCAGCGCCAGGTGGACGGCCGTGACAAAGCCCTCCGGGGCGGCACCGCGGCGCAGGTAGGAGTTGCACGAGGGCAGGAACTCCTCTTTCGGCACCGACCCGAGCAGCCCGCCGAAGGCGCCCGACAGCAGCAGCGCCCTGGTCCCGGCGGTGAGCCCCTTGCCCGCCACGTCCACCAGCGCGACCTCGAGCGTCTTACCGTCGCAGGCGGACACCAGGAAGTCACCGCCGAACGACGCGCCCCCGGCCGGCTGCAGCACCGAGGCCGAGCCCCAGCCCTCCGGCAGCGCGGGCAGTCTCCCCTGGGCCCGGATCCGGTCCTTGAGCTCGATGAGCATCTGATCCCCGCGCAGGCCCTGCATCCCCAGTTTCTTGCGGGTGCGCGCCAGTACTTCCGCGAACAGCCCGGTGACCACGACCGTGGCGATGATCCCGGCGCCCGCCCGGTCATCGACGGTGTCGTAGGCGAGCATCACCGCCACCACGCCGAACAGGATCCGCAGCGCCCGCGGCCACAGCAGCAGCCCGCCGGCCAGCACCGGCAGGATCATCACGCCGGGCGAGAACCACCACACCGACACATGGACCGCGGCCACCCCGATGACCACGGTGACCGCGGCCAGCAGGATGGCGGCCCGCCGGTTGCGGGTGATGAGCTGGCGCCGGATCACGTCACTCACCCGGCGGGCAGCGCTGTGCGCCGCCCGCGCAGCACGGGACCAGGGACGCGAAACCATGATGGCGGAACTGTAGCGGCAGCGAACGCGCCGACACATCCCCGCAGGCCAGTGACGGGTCCCCGCGCCGGGGCCGGGAGCTTAATGGGTCGCGCGGGCCGGTCGGGTGCGATACCAAGGCAGGTATGAGCGAGGACTATCCCATCCGCCCCATCGACGCGGCCGAGTTCCCCGCGTTCCACGAGGTCCTGGCGCATGCCTTCAACTCGGCCCGGCCCGCGGAGCCGTCGATCCGCCACGAGCAGCTGACGTTCGAAGCGGATCGGAGCCTCGCCGCCCTCGACGGGACCAGGATCGTCGGCTCTGCCTGGGCCAACACGTTCGCGCTGACCGTTCCCGGCGG
>DASQSC010000082.1:0-5517 GCA_035642555.1 Streptosporangiaceae bacterium
GCCCTGTGGCGGCGGCTGATCCATGGCGAGGAACCGCGCAGCGGGTTCCGCGAGCTCCCGGCCAGGTTCGGCGACGACAGCGATGAGGGCGTCACCAGGCGGGCGCTTTATATCGGGGGATATTCCGTTGCTCCCAACACCTACGTGCTGGGGATCGACTCCGGCCGCGACGTCATGATCGTTCACCAGCTCGTGGTGACCGAGGGAAAGGCGGCGCAGTGAACGCATTCGTCATCGCGGCCATCGCCATGCTCATCGGCATGATTCCGTGCCTGGTGGTGGTCTGGCGCGGCCCGGCGATGCAGTCGCTCGTGGGCTATGAGGCCATCAGCTCGATCGCGATCATGGTGCTCGTCTTGCTGCCGGTGGGGTTCGGCCGGTTCGGGGAAATGGAACTGCCCGTCCTGCTCGCGCTGCTGCTGTTTGGCAGCGGCCTGGTATTCGTCCGGGTGCTGGAGCGCTGGCTCTGATGATCAGGGACATCGCCGCGGATGTGCTGCTCGGCCTGGCCGCCGCGATCGTGATCATCTCCTCGGTGGGCCTGCTGGTCATGCGGGACGTCTACCAGAAGCTGCACTTCGCCGGCCCGGCTGCACTGGTGTCGCCGGTGCTGGTGACGCTTGCGGTGTGGCTACACGCGGGGAACACGGCGACCACGCTGGAGGCGATGCTGGCGCTGCTGCTGGTGGTGATCGCGGGGCCGTTCCTGTCGCACGCGACCATCCGCGCGGCCCGGATCAGCCAGACCGGTGACTGGCGTCCCGGGGAGGCTGGTCATGCCCCCGGCGGCGGAGGGACCGAACGTTCATGAACGTTGTCGCGGTGGTCGCGCCGCCCCCGGTTCCGCTTGGCCTCATGGACGTGCTGCAGGTCACCCTCCTGGTACTGGTGGGTGCCGGCGCTACCGCAGTCGCGCTGATCCGCTCGCCGCCCCGGCAGGTCATCGCGCTGAGTGCCTACGGGCTGCTGCTGGCACTGCTGTTCCTGGTCTTCCAGGCCCCCGACGTGACGCTGTCGGAACTGTGCATCGGCGCGGTGGCGCTGCCGATCCTGCTGCTGCTGGCGCTGGCCAAGGTACGGAGGCGGGAGGAATGACCGCCGCGCAGCGCCGCTGGCTCTTCCTGGCGGGCGCGGCCGGCTTCGCCGCCTTCTATCTGTGGGGCCTGACCGGCCTGCCCGGCTTCGGGAACTACCCGGGTCCTTACGGGGACATCATCAACCGCATCGCGGTGGCCCAGACGAACGCCACCGGCGTGGTGTCGGCGGTCAATTTCGAGTACCGGGGCTTCGACACCGTGGGCGAGGAATACATCCTGTTCATAGCCGTGATCGGGGTGAGCACCGTGCTCCGCCAGCTGCGGGGCGAGCGGGAACGGGAGGCCCGGGACGAGGCCGTGGGCCGCCGCGTGCCTCCCACCAGCGACGCCGTCCGCCTGCTGTCGCTGGTGCTGATCGGCCCGACCCTGGTGATGGGCTGGTTCCTGGCCTCCCATGCCCAGACCAGCCCGTCCGGCGGTTTCCAGGGCGGCGTGGTGCTGGCGACCAGCTTCATCCTGCTGTACCTGGCCGGTGAGTTCCTCCTGTTCGAACGCGTCAGCCCGATCGACATCACCGACGCGGTAGAGGCGGTGGGAGCGGGCGGGTTCGCCGCCATCGGCATCACCGCGGTCGGGCTGGGGCTGGCCTACCTGACCAACTTCCTGCCCCTGGGCAGCACGCCCGGCGCGGTCAGCTCGTCCGGGACGATCGCGCTCATCAGCTTCTTTGTCGGCCTGGAAGTAGGGGCGGCCTTCGTGCTGATCGTCAGCGAGCTGCTGGAGCAGACGCTGCTGCTGCGGCACCGGAGCTGACAGTGCAGGTCTTCCCGTTCATCGTGGTGGCGTGGGTGCTGGCGGTCGGCCTGTACGGCATCGTCACCAGCCGCCACCTGATCCACCAGATCGTCTGCCTGATCGTCGTCCAGTCCTCGACCTATGTGCTGCTGCTGGGCATCGGCTACCGGCGCGGCGCGGTCGCGCCTTACTTCTCCGACATCCCGGTCCACACGCCCGCGGTGGATCCGGTGGTGCAGGCACTGGCCCTGACCGACGTGGTGGTGGAAGCGGCCGTCACCGCCCTGCTGCTGTCGTTCGCCATCCAGGCCCACAAGCGGTTCGGCACCCTGGACCCGCACGAGCTCGTCCAGCTCAAGGGCTGAGGTCACCCCGTGGACCAGCTGCTGCCCCTGGCTACCGTCGTGCCGCTGCTGGTGGCGGCCGGAATATCGGCCCTGAACCGGTTCCTGCGCCCCCGGCGGCGGATCCTGGACGCGATCGGGATCGCCACCGCGGTAGCGGTCACGGTCATGCTGATCGTGATCATGACGCGCGCGGCTCATGGCGATTCCGTTTACTGGTTCGCCGGGTTCCGGCCCTCCCACGGGATCGCCATCGGCATCGATTTCGCGGCCGGCCCGCTCAGCGCCGGGCTGGCCTGCCTGGCCGCCGTCCTGGTGTCGGCGGCCATGATCTTTTCCTGGCGGTACTTCGAGCAGGTGGCCACCTACTATCACGCCCTGATGCTGACCTTCCTGGCGGGCATGGTCGGCTACTGCCTCACCGGCGACATCTTCGACCTCTTCGTGTGGTTCGAGCTGATGGGCGTATCGGCCTACGCCCTGACCGCCTACCGGCCAGAAGAACGCGGACCGCTGCAGGGAGCCCTGAACTTCGCCATCACCAACAGCGTCGGCGCGTACTTCATGCTGTCCGGCATCGCCCTCATGTACGGGCGTACCGGTGCCCTCAACATGGCCCAGATCGGCCGGTACATCGCCCGGCACGGCCCGGACCGCCTCGTGCTGGTGGCTTTCGTCCTCATCATCTCGGGATTGCTGATCAAGGGCGCGATCGTGCCCTTCCACTTCTGGCTGGCCGACGCGCACGCTGTCGCCCCGACCCCGGTCTGCGTGCTGTTCTCCGGGGTCATGGTCGAGCTGGGGCTGTACGGGATCGCCCGCGTCTACTGGTCCGTGTTCGGCTACGGGCTCGGCCACCGGCAGACGGTGACCAGTGCCTTCCTGGCCCTCGGCATGCTGACCGCGATCGTCGGCGCGCTGTTCTGCTTCCGGGAACGGCACCTCAAGCGCCTGCTCGCGTTCTCCACCATCAGTCACGCCGGCATGTTCCTGACCGGGATCGCCGTGCTCACCCCGCTCGGGCTGGCCGGCGCGGCCGTCTACGTGGCCGGGCACGCCCTGCTGAAGGCCGCCCTGTTCCTGGGGACCGGCATCGTCCTGCACCGCCTCGGCTCGGTCAACGAGACCTGGCTGCACGGCCGGGGCCGCCAGCTGCGGGTCACCGGGGCCATCTTCACCCTGGCCGCGCTCGGGCTGGCCGACCTGCCACCGTTCGCCACCTACCTGGGAAAGGGCTGGATCGAGTCGGCCGCGGCCACGCGCGGCTTCCCCTGGGTCACCGCGGTCTTCATCATCAGCTCGGTCCTGGTCGGAGCCGCCGTGCTGCGGGTTGCCGGGGGCGTCTTCTACGGCCTCGGTGACCCGCCCAGCGAGAGCCCGCAGCTGGCGGCTGAGTCTTCCGAGGAAACCAGCGAGACCGAGGCGGCCAAGCAGCGGACGCCGCTTTCCATGATCGTTCCCGCCGCGGTGCTCGTCGTCGCGGGCATCGTCATCGCCCTGCTGCCGGACCTCGGCCCGGTCCTGCAGGCCAGTGCCGTCCGGTTCCAGGACCAGGCCGCCTACAACGCCACCGTGCTGTCGGGCGCGCACATATCTCACCCCGGGGCGCCGTTCCCCCCCGAGAACACCGGCGTCAAGGCCGCCGACCTGGCGAGCGGCTTCGGCTCCGCCGCCGGGGCGCTCCTGCTCGCCTTCCTCGCCCTGTACTGGCAGCGGCTGCCGGTGCTCCGCCGCGGCTTCGAGCCGGGCACCGGGCTGGTGCAGCCCATCCGCCGGTTCCAGAGCGGCATCGTGAACGACTACGTGGCATGGATCGTCTTCGGCCTTGCCTGCGTCGGCGGCGCGCTCGCCTTCGCGATCAGGTGACGGGGACGTGCCAGCAGCCGCGAGCCCCTATCCTCCTTGGGTGTGGCGCGCGATGAACGCGGAGTAACCCCGCAGAGCGAGGACTTCTCCGCCTGGTACAACGAGATCGTCTTCAAGGCCGAGCTGGTCGACCGCGGCCCGGTCCGGGGCACGATGGTGATCCGTCCCTACGGATACCGGATCTGGGAGCTGCTGCAGGCCGACATGGACCGGCGGATCAAGGAGACCGGTCACGTCAACGCCTACTTCCCGCTCCTGATCCCGGAGAGCTACCTGAAGCGCGAGGCCGAGCACATCGAGGGCTTCGCGCCGGAACTGGCGGTCGTCACCTACGCCGGCGGCAAGGAGCTCGAAGAGCCGCTGGTGGTCCGGCCGACATCGGAGACGATCATCGGCGAGATGATGGCCAAGTGGATCAGCTCGCACCGGGACCTGCCGCTGCTGCTGAACCAGTGGGCGAACGTGGTCCGCTGGGAGATGCGGCCGCGGATGTTCCTGCGCACCACCGAGTTCCTGTGGCAGGAAGGGCACACCGCGCACGCCGATGAGGCGGACGCCATGCGGGAGACCCTGCTCGCGCTCGACCTCTACTCCCACGTCTGCACGGACGTGGCCGCCATGCCGGTGATCATCGGCGAGAAAACGCCCGGCGAACGGTTCCCCGGCGCGCGGCGGACCTACACGCTGGAGGTCATGATGCGCGACGGGCGCGCCCTCCAGGCCGGCACGGCGCACTACCTCGGCACGAACTTCGCCCGCGCCTTCAACATCCAGTACACGGCGGAGAGCGGCGAGCTGGAGCCGTGTCACACCACGTCGTGGGGCATGACCACCCGGATGATCGGCGGGGTGATCATGACGCACGGCGACGACCAGGGCCTCGTGCTGCCGCCGCTGCTCGCTCCCCACCAGGTGGTGATCGTCCCGATCGGCCGCGGCGAGCAGGCGGAACAGGTGCTGGTGCCTGCGCGGGAGCTGGCGGCAAGGCTGCACCGGGCCGGCATCCGCACCCATGTCGACGACCGCCCGCAGCTGTCTCCTGGCTTTAAGTTCAACGACTGGGAGATGCGCGGTGTCCCGATCCGGCTGGAGCTGGGACCGCGGGACCTGACGGCGGGCACGGCGCTGATGGCCACCCGGCTGGGCGGGGAGAAGACGCCGGTCCCGCTGGCGGACGCTCCGGCCCGGCTGGATTCCGAGCTGGCCGCGTTCCAGGACCTGCTGCTACGCCGGGCCACCGAGTTCCGCGATCAGCGGACCGTCACGGTGGACAACTGGGACGATTTCGCCGAGGCGGTCGCGACCGGCTGGGCCCGGGCATTCCATTGCGGTGACACCGAGTGCGAGGACGACATCAAGGCCGCCACCGCAGCCACGCCGCGCGTCATCCCCGCTGACGGCGAGCCGGAAGAGGGCACCTGCATCCGGTGCGGCCGGCCGTCCGCCTACGGCAAGCGGCTCATCTTCGGCCGCGC
>DASQSC010000083.1:0-6376 GCA_035642555.1 Streptosporangiaceae bacterium
GGCCGGGCAGGTGATCGGCATGGACACGGCGGCCAACACGCAGTCGCTCGGCGGGCCGGGCACCAACCAGGGGTTCGCGATCCCGATCAACCGGGCGCTGGCCATCTCGCGGCAGATCGCCTCGGGCCACGGCAACGGCAATATCCGGATCGGCCTGCCGCCGTTCATGGGGGTGGAGGTCGCCACCCTCCCGTCCGGCTCCTCCGGCACCCCGCAGGCACAGCTCCACCAGCTGCGGCAGGCCGCTGCCAGGTACGGGTCGGTCAACAGCACCGGTCGCTGCCTGCCGAACAACACCGGCAACCCGGTGCCGGGCCAGGCCGCGCCGGCCCGATCCGGCACCCTGATCGCCGGGGTGCTGTGCCACACCCCGGCTCAGGGCGCCGGGCTCACCGGCGGTGACGTGATCACCGCGGTGAACGGGCGCACCGTCACCACCCCGGGGTCGCTGACCAGCGTTCTCGGGCACTTCCGGCCGGGCCAGACCGTCTCGGTCCGCTGGACGGACCTGCACGGCAGCCAGCACACGAACTCGCTGAAGCTCATCGGCGGCCCGGCGAAGTAAGCCCGGGGAGGTTCCGGGGCGGGGCGCAGGGCCGGGCGCAGCCCGGCCCTGCGCGGCTGGTCAGCCGCCCAGCCAGGCGAGCAGGCGCTGCTCGCAGCCGGCGATCTGGGCCAGGTCCACGTGCTCGCCCCGGCTGTGCGCAAGCTCCGGGTCGCCGGGGCCGTAGTTCACGGCGGGCATGCCCAGCTCGGCGAACCGCGCCACGTCGGTCCACCCCAGCTTGGCCCGCGGCTGCCCGCCGGCCGCCGCGAGCAGGGACGCCGCCGCCGGGTGGGCCAGCCCGGGGCGGGCCCCGGGCGCGGTGTCGGTGACCGCCACCTCCCAGCCAGCGAAGACCTCCCGGACATGATCGGCGGCCCCGGCCGCGTCCCGGTCCGGCGCGAACCGGAAGTTCACCCTGACCACGCACTCATCCGGGATCACGTTGCCGGCCACGCCGCCGCGGATGCCGACCGCGTTGAGCCCTTCGGCGTAGGTGAGCCCGTCCACCTCCGGCTGCCGCGGCCGGTACTCGCGCAGCACGCCGAGGATCTGCCCGGCGTCGTGGATGGCGTTGCGGCCGCGCCAGGCACGGGCGCTGTGCGCCCGCTCACCGCGGGCGGTGACCTCGGCCTGCAGCGTGCCCTGGCATCCGCCCTCGATCACGCCCCCGGTGGGCTCCAGCAGCACGGCCAGGTCGCCGGCCAGCAGTTCCGGGGAGTTGCGGGACAGCCGCAGCACCCCGTTGCGCTCCGCCTCCACCTCCTCGCAGTCGTAGAAGACGTAGGTCACGTCGCGGGCGGGCGCGGTGAGCAGCGACGCCAGCCGGAGCTGGACTGCCACCCCGGACTTCATGTCACACGAGCCGCAGCCGTAGAGCAGGTTCCGTTCGGTATGCGAGGGGAGGTTGCCCGCGACCGGCACGGTATCGATGTGGCCGGCCAGGACCACCCGTTCCGGCCGGCCGAGCGTGGTGCGCGCCACCACTGCGTTGCCGTCCCGGTGCACGGTCAGGTGCGGCAGCGTCCGCAGCGCCGCGTCGATCGTGTCCGCCAGTGCCTGCTCGTCGCCGCTGACCGAGGGCACGTCCACCAGTCGCGCCGTCAGCGCGCCCGCGTCGAGTGAGAAGTCTAGATCCACGCTCCGTAGCCTAGGGTGTGCGCCGGAGGCCCATCGATCAGCCGGGGGGTTGCGTTGTTCGCGGTGAACTCGGAGGTCGGCCGGCTCCGGCAGGTGATGCTGCACCGGCCCGGCCTGGAGCTGAAGCGGCTGACCCCGGACAACGCGGCCCGGCTGCTGTTCGACGACGTGCTGTGGGTGGCCGAGGCACAGGCCGAGCACGACGCGTTCGCCGCCGTGCTCGCTGGCCGCGGGGTACGCGTCGATTACCACGGCGACCTGCTGGCGCAGACGCTGGGACTGCCGGAGGCCCGGGAGCACATCCTGGACCGGGTCTTCGACCAGCGGCTGCACGGCCCGCTCGCCACCCCCGCGCTGCGCGCCGCCCTGGCCGGGCTGGACGCGCCCGCCCTGGCCACCTACCTGACCGGCGGCATCACCAAGGGCGAGCTGCTGGAGCTGGCCCCGGCACCGGGCAGCCTGGCCTTCCACACCCTGGGGCCGGACGACTTCGTGCTGGCCCCGCTGCCGAACGTGCTGTACCAGCGGGACACGTCCTGCTGGATCTACGGCGGGGTGTCGGTCAACGCCATGCGCAAGCCCGCCCGGATGCCGGAGACCATCACCACCTCGGCGATCTACCGGTGGCACCCGATGTTCGCTGGCGGCGGCTTCGAGACCTGGTACGACGGCGAGGCGGCGTTCCCCGCCACCATCGAGGGCGGCGACATCCTGGTGCTGGGCCACGGCGCGGTGCTGGTCGGGATGAGCGAGCGCACCACTCCGCAGGCGGTCGAGGTGCTCGCGTGCCGCCTGTTCGCGGCCGGGGCGGCCCGCCGCGTGGTCGCGATCGACATGCCCAAGGGGCGTGCGTTCATGCACCTGGACACGCTGCTCACGATGGCCGACTACGGGGTGTTCATCAAGTACTCAGGGCTGGGCATGCTGCCCTCGTACACGATCGAGCCGGGCGCGGGCCCGGCCCAGCTCAAGATCACCGACCATCCGGCCGACGACATGCATGCGGCGATCGCGCACGCGCTCGACCGGGGCGAGATCACCGCGCTCACCGCCACGGCGGACGTCCGGTCGGCGCTGCGCGAGCAGTGGGACGACGGGTGCAATGTGCTGGCGGTCGAGCCGGGCGTGGTCGTCGCCTACGAGCGGAACGTCACCACCAACCAGCACCTGCGCGAGAACGGCATCGAGGTGATCACGATCCGGGGCAGCGAGCTCGGCCGCGGCCGGGGCGGGCCGCGGTGCATGAGCTGCCCGCTGCAGCGCGACGCCTGAGCCGGGGGCGGCGGACTCCCGGCCCGCCGTCCCCCGACCGGCACCCGGTCCTACCGGGCCCCGCTCACGTATCGTGCTCGCGGGTCCAGCCAGTGCCGGATACAGCCGAGCAGCCGGTCCGCGTCCACCGGCTTGGTCACGTAGTCGCTGGCGCCGGAGGCCAGGCTCTTCTCCCGGTCGCCCTCCATGGCCTTGGCGGTCACCGCGATGATCGGCAGCGTCTCGAACTGCGGCATGTTGCGGATGGCCGCCGTGGTGGCGTTGCCGTCCATCTCGGGCATCATGATGTCCATCAGGACCAGCTCGATCTGCCCGTCGGCAAGCAGCACCTCGATGCCCTTGCGGCCGTTCGGCGCGTGGACCACCGACAGCCCGTGCTCTTCCAGCATGCCGGCGATCGCGAAGACGTTCCTGGCATCGTCGTCGACCAGGAGGATCTTGCGCCCGGCCAGGCCCACGACCTGGTCGTCAGCCGCGGCGGGCGAGAGCGCTGCAGCGGCCTGCGCCGGGCCGGCCACGGCGCCGCCCGGCGCGGCGGGCGCGGACAGCTGCTCGGTGATCCGCTCCCGGAGCTCGGCCAGGGATGGCACCAGGCTGATCGCGGACCCGGCACCAGCCGCCAGGGACGGCTGTTCCTGCTGGCCGGACTCGCGGGTGGCATGGGCGAGGACCGGCACCCCGGCCGCGGCCGCCCGCTCGCCGAGCCGCTCCAGGAACGCCGGCTCGGTCGCGCCCGGCAGGCTGAGGTCGATCACCGCGCAGTCGTGGGAGCGCGCGGTCAGCGCCCCGACCGCCTGCTCGGGCCGGGCGACCGCCTCGATGAGCACCGGGCGGCTGTCGGCGAAGCTCGCCGCGACCTCGCGGACCAGCAGCGTCAGCACGTTGCTCTGGTACGGCTCCGCCACGATGACCCGGTGCTCCGCCGCGGGCTCGGGGCGTGGCGGCGGCTCGGCCTGATCGCCGGCCCGGACGATGGACCCGGCCGGCAGGTACAGCGTGAAGGTGCTGCCGGCGCCGAGCTGGCTCTCGGCGTGAACCTCGCCGCCGAGCAGGTAGGCGACCTCCCGGCAGACCGACAGGCCCAGCCCGGTCCCGCCGTACTTGCGGCTGGTCGTGCCGTCCGCCTGCTGGAAGGCGCCGAAGATCGTTTCCAGGTTCTCCTCCGCGATCCCGATGCCGGTGTCTCGCACTGAGAACGCCACCATCGGCCCGTGCCCGTTGCCGGACGCCACGGGCCCGCCGCTGGCGATGTACGAGCGGAGTTCCACCCGGCCGTGCTCGGTGAACTTCACCGCGTTGGAGAGCAGGTTGCGCAGCACCTGCCGGAGCCGTTGCTCGTCGGTGAACAGCTGCTCGGGCATGTCCGGCGCCAGCGTCAGGCGGAATTCGAGGCCCTTTTCGGCGGTGAGCGGCCGGAAGGTGGTCTCGAGCTTCCCCAGCAGCTGCCGCAGCTGGAACTGCTCGGCGTGGATCTCCATCTTCCCGGCCTCGATCTTGGACAGGTCCAGGATGTCGTTGATCAGCTGCAGCAGCTCCGTCCCGGCCGACTGGATCACCTTGGCGCACTCGACCTGCTTCTCGGTCAGGTTCTGGGTCGCATTCTGGGCCAGCATGCCGGCCAGGATGAGCAGGCTGGTGAGCGGCGTGCGCAGCTCGTGCGACATGTTGGCGAGGAATTCCGACTTGTAGGTCGAGGCGCGCGCGAGCTGCTGGGCGCGCTCCTCGATTTCCCGCCTGGCCTTTTCGATCTCGGAGTTCTTGCTTTCAATGTCGCGGTTCTGGCTGGCCAGCAGCTTCGCCTTGTCCTCCAGCTCGGCGTTGGACCGCTGCAGCTTCGCCTGCTGCGCCTGCAGTTCCTCCGACCTCACCTGCAGCTGCTCAGCCAGCCGCTGCGACTCCGCGAGCAGCGAGTCGGTCCGCGCGTTGGCCGTGATCGTGTTGACGTTGACCCCGATGACCTCCATCAGCTGCTCCAACAGGTCCCGCCGGACCAGCGTGAACGGAGCGAACGACGCGAGCTCGATCACGCCGAGGACCCGGTCCTCGAACAGGATCGGAAGCACGATGAGGTTCAGCGGGGCGGCCGACCCGACGCTGGAGGAAATCCGCACGTAATCCGGCGGGCCGGAATCGACGATGATGGGCCGCTTGGTCTGGGCCGCCTGCCCGATCAGCCCCTCGCCGGGCCGGAACCCGCGCGGGACCTCCCTGTCCTCGCTGTGCCCGTAGCTGGCGATCAGGCGCAGCTGCAGATCGTCCCCGTCGGGCCAGCTGAGGTAGAAGGTGCCGTGCTGGGCGCCGACCAGCGGGGTGAGCTCGTTCATGATCAGGGTGGCGACCATCCGCAGGTCCCGGTGCCCCTGCATCAGGCCGGAAACCCGGGCCAGGTTGGTCTTGAGCCAGTCCTTCTCCTCGTTCGCGCGGGTGGTCTCCCGCAGCGACTGCACCATCGCGTTGATGTTGTCCTTGAGCTCGGCCACCTCGCCCTGCGCCTCGACCGAGATCGACCGGGTCAGGTCGCCGGTCGCGACCGCGGCGGTGACCCCGGCGATCGCCCGCACCTGGCGGGTGAGGTTCCCGGCCAGCTCGTTGACGTTCTCGGTCAGCCGCCGCCAGGTACCGGAGACCCCCTCGACCTCGGCCTGGCCGCCGAGCCGCCCTTCCTTGCCGACCTCCCGGGCCACCCGGGTGACCTCGGCGGCGAACGCCGACAGCTGATCCACCATCGTGTTGATCGTGTTCTTCAGCTCCAGGATCTCGCCCCGGGCATCGACGTCGATCTTCTTGGACAGGTCCCCCTGCGCCACCGCTGTCGTCACCTGGGCGATGTTGCGGACCTGGCTGGTCAGGTTGTTCGCCATCGAGTTGACGTTGTCGGTCAGGTTCTTCCAGGTGCCGGCCACGTTGGGGACGCGGGCCTGCCCGCCGAGGCTGCCCTCGGTGCCGACTTCCCGGGCCACCCTGGTGACCTCGTCCGCGAAC
Organism: Streptosporangiaceae bacterium; assembly: GCA_035642555.1. GTDB lineage: Bacteria > Actinomycetota > Actinomycetes > Streptosporangiales > Streptosporangiaceae > JAIRTY01. The sequence goes on from DASQSC010000083.1 coordinate 5,939, forward strand.
GCCGACAGCGTGTCCACCATCGTGTTGATCGTCTGCGCCAGGGCGGCGACCTCGCCCCTGGCCTCGACGGTGATCTTCTTGGACAGGTCCCCCTGCGCCACCGCGGTGGCGACCTGGGCGATGGAACGGACCTGGTCGGTCAGGTTGTCCCCCATCACGTTGACCGACTCGGTCAGGCCCTTCCAGGTGCCGGACACGCCCTTGACGTCGGCCTGGCCGCCCAGCCGCCCCTCGGTGCCCACTTCCCGGGCCACCCTGGTCACCTCGTCCGCGAACCCCGACAGCGTGTCCACCATCGTGTTGATGGTGTCCTTCAGCGCCAGGATCTCGCCCCGCGCGTCCACCGTGATCTTCTGCGACAGGTCCCCCTTGGCCACCGCCGTCGCCACCTGGGCGATGGAACGGACCTGGCTGGTCAGGTTGCCGGCCATGAAGTTC
>DASQSC010000084.1:0-3754 GCA_035642555.1 Streptosporangiaceae bacterium
GCCGCGCTGGCAGCCGGTGCGGGGCTGGCCGCCGCGGGCCGGCCGGTTCCGGCCGGGGCGGCCGCGGCGGCCTGGTGCCTGCTGGCCCTGGCCGCGCTGCCGGCGCTGCAGCGGCGGTACCGGCAGGCGGTGGACGTGGACCGGGAGCGGATGCAGTGGGCGGGCATGGGCGCGGTCGTGGCCGCCGCCGCGGCGCTGGTGGCGGTGGTGCTCCACCTGCTGGTCGGCTGGCCGGGCCCGGTGGCCATGACGGCGGCCGGGACCACGGCGGCGGTCCCGCTGGGCCTGGCCGCTGGCACGTCCCGGGCCCTTGGACGTCATGGCGGCCGCCTGCTCGTGCAGGTCGTGTCCGTGGCCGGGTTCACCGTGGTGGTGGCAGGGATCTACCTCATCGTGGTGCTCGGCTTCGGCCGGGCGCCGTCCGGCCCGGACCGCGCGGTGCTGGCCCTGTCCATGCTGGCGGCCGCGATCGCGGCGGTCGGGTACTTGCCGGCCAGGGACCGGCTGGTCGCGGCGGCCACCAGGTTCGTGTACGGCGCCCGGCAGGCCCCGGACGAGGTGCTGCGCACCTTCGGCAGCAGGCTGACCCGGGCGGTCACCATGGACGAGCTGCTGCTGCAGCTCGCCGAGTCGCTGCGGAAGACGATGGGCCTGACCCGGGCCGAGATCTACACCGGCGCCGGTGACGTGCTCGAGCGCACGGTCTCGGTGCCGGACTCCGGGCCGAACTCGCTCGTGCTGACCGGCCGGGAGCGGACGGTGGTGGCCAGGGCCGGCGTCTCCGGCAGCGCCTGGACCGCGATCTGGCTGCCGTCGCTGCTGGACGGCCGGGCGGACGCGCAGCTGCGGGTGGCGCCGGCCAGCCACGCCGGGGAGCTGCTGGGGCTGATCGTCGCGGAGCGGCCGGCCACCGCGGACGCCTTCTCGGAAGAGGACGACCGCGTGCTGACCGAGCTGGCCCGGCAGACCGGGCTGGCGTTCCACAATGTCCAGCTCGACGCGGCGCTGCACACGACGCTGGAAGAGCTCCGCAAGCAGGCCGACGAGCTGCGGGAATCCCGCGCCCGGGTGGTGGCGAGCGGTGACGCCGAGCGCCGGAAGGTGGAGCGGAACCTGCACGACGGCGCCCAGCAGCACCTGGTGGCGCTGGCGGTGAACCTGCGCCTGGCCAGGGAGATGCTGACGGACGACCCGGCCACGGCGGGCGAGATCATGGACCAGCTGGCCGGTGATGTGCAGGAGACCATCCGGGAGCTGCGGGAACTCGCGCACGGCATCTACCCGCCGCTGCTGGTGGACAGCGGCCTGACCGACGCCCTGCGGGCGGCGGCCGGCCACAGCCCGCTCGCGGTGAGCGTGACCATCGCCGACGGCCTGGGCCGGTTCCCGGCCGAGATGGAGGCGGCCGTCTACTTCTGCTGCCTGGAGGCGATGCAGAACGCCGCCAAGCACGCCCCGCAGGCGAACGTGCAGGTACGGGTGTGGACCGAGGCGGGCGGCCTGCTGTTCTCGGTGACCGACGACGGCCCTGGCTTCGACGCCGGCAAGGCGCGCGGCGGTCACGGCTTCGTCAACATGGCCGACCGGCTCGGCGCCATCGGCGGCACCGTCCGGTGGGAGTCGCAGCCCGGCCACGGCGCCAGGATCAGCGGCTCCATCCCGCTGCCGGAGCGCGGCGGCCCGTGCTCACACTGAGCTGAAGCCGGATTCCCGCTCCCGCCACAGGGTGCTCAGCGCGTCCGCCCCGAGCCGTTCCTTGTTGAGATAGGCGCTGGCGCCGCTGTCCGCGGCGGTCGGCGGCAGGTCGGCCACGTCGTAGGTGGAGCAGAGGAACACCACCACGTCGGGGTGCGCGGACACGATCCGGCGGGTCGCCTCGATCCCGTTCATCTCCGGCATGTTGATGTCCATCAGGACCAGGTCCGGGTGCAGCTCCGCCACCAGGTCGATCGCCTCGGGCCCGCTGGCGGCCTCCCCGGCCAGCTCGAAGCATTCAAGCCTGCGCAGTACCGCCTTGGCGGCGAGCCGGAAGGGGGCCTGATCATCGACCACGAGCACGGGGTGCGGGCTGCTCACGTCTCCAGCGTCGCACAGGGCGCGGGCTGACGCGGAGGGTGCTGGCTTCCTCACCCGGGTGGGGTCAGCACCCTCCGGTCAGGTGGCCTCGCCCCGGCTGAGGAACAGCAGCACCGCCTTCACCCGCCGGTTCACGTCCTTCTCCTCGCTCAGCCCGAGCTTGGCGAAGATCGAGTTCGTGTGCTTCTCGACCGCCCGCTCCGACACGCTGAGCGAGGCGGCGATCGCGGCGTTGCTCTTGCCCTGTGCCATCTCGGCCAGAATCTGCGATTCGCGCGGGGTCAGCAGCTCCAGGCTGGACGCCCGCTGGTGCGACCGGGACCTGACCAGTTCGTCCACCACCAGCGGGTCGATCACCGAGCCGCCCGCGGCGACCGTGCGGACGGCGCGCGACAGCTCCTCCACGCTGGCCACCCGTTCCTTGAGCAGGTAGGCACGGCCCGCCGAGCCGTGCTCGAGCAGGGCCAGGGCGTACCCCGGCGCGGTGTACTGGCTCAGCACCACCACGCCGGTTCCGGGCCTGTGCTCCCGGAGCCAGGCGGCCGCCCGGATGCCCTCGTCGCTGCCGGTGGGGGGCATCCGGATGTCGGTGATCACCACATCCGGCGCCTGCTGCTCGATGAGGGACAGTAGTTCCGGCAGGTCCGACGCGGTCCCGACGAGCTCGAACTCGTTGTTGGCCGCGACCAGGCGGGACATCCCCTCCCGGAGCAGCACGTTGTCCTCGGCCAGCGCGACCCGGATCGTCTCCACGGCCCATGATCGTAGCGGCGCTGGCGACCAGGACATAGGGCCAGACGACCCCGGCCGGATGGCCCTCGCCGGGGGTGGTAGCACGCTGCCGTGCCTGCGGCTGCCACCCTTGAGGGCGGCCCGCGCCCGTTCTCTACTGGGACCAGCAACGGTGACACAGGGACGGTGGGCAGGCATGCGGATAGTGCTGGCCTGGTCACGGCTGGAACTGCGGCGGCGCTGGCGGTCGCTCGGGCTGCTGGCGCTGCTGGTGGCGGTGAGCACGGCGACCGTGCTGGCGGCCGCCGCCGGGGCGCGCCGCGGCGACACCGCGTACGCCCGGCTGTGGGCACGGTCGCTGCCGGCCACCGTCACGGTGCTGCCCAACCAGCCCGGCTTCGACTGGGCCCGCGTCCGCGAGTTGCCCGAGGTGGCCGCGCTCACGACGTTCGCGGTGACGGGCGCCACCGTGGCCGGCCTGCCGGCCGCCCAGGTCGGGTTCCCGCCCGGGGACGGCCAGGTCATGCGGACGATTGAGCGGCCGCCGCTGCTGCACGGCCGGTTGTTCAGTCCCCGGCGGGCCGATGAGGTGGTGGTCACCCCGCTGTTCCAGCGCAACTTCGGGAAGGGCGCGGGCAGCACGCTGGTGCTGCGCCTGCCTGCCCCGGCCCAGAGCGTGGCGGGGTACGACGGCTCGGCCGGGCCGCCCCGCGGGCCCGCGGTCCGGGTGCGCATCGCGGGGGTGGTCCGCTCCAGCTGGTTCAGCGACGCGGTCGGGGACTCCGGCGGCGTCATCCTCTCGCCCGCGCTGCTGAGCCGCTACCACGCCGACCTGATGGGCACGTCCGGCCAGAGCTACCTCAACGCGCTGGTGCGGCTGCGCGGCGGGACGGCGGCGATTCCCGCGTTCCGGGCCGATCTGGCCCGGGTGAGCGGCCGCTCCGAC
>DASQSC010000085.1:0-5279 GCA_035642555.1 Streptosporangiaceae bacterium
CTGCGCAGCCCCAGGCTGCGCTGCTTGTAGATCTTGATGAAGTCGTCGATGAATCCGACCAGGCCCAGGCCGGCCATCAGCAGCATCACCAGGATCCCGGACACCGACGGCACCTGGCCGGTGGCGAAGTTGCCGATGAAGTACCCGACCAGCGAGGCGATGACGATGACGGTCCCGCCCATGGTGGGGGTGCCCCGCTTGGTGGCATGGCCGGCGGGACCTTCCTCCCGGATCGCCTGCCCGTACCCGCGGCGGGTGAAGATCCGGATCGCCAGCGGGGTGCCGAACAGGGCCAGCACCATCGAGATGCTGGACGCGATGAGGATGGTCTTCACTGCGCGGCCTCTCCGGTCAGTGCCAGCGCCACCTGTTCCAGCCCGGCCGCCCGGGATGCCTTGACAAGCACCACGTCGCCGGGCGCCAGCCGGCTGCCGAGTGCCTCCACCGCGCTGGCGGCGTCGGGGACTCCGAGCAGCTCACCGTGCCAGGACCGCTCGGCCTTGGCGCCGGCGAGCATCGCCGAGGCGTCGTCACCGACCACGATCAGGCCCGCCACGCCGGCCTGGGCCGCCATGCCGCCTGCCTGCTCGTGCCATTGCTGCGTCTCGGCTCCCAGCTCGGCCATGGGGCCGAGCACGGCGAACGTGCGGCGGCCGGCGGCCATGACGGTCATCGTCCGCAGCGCGGCGGCCACCGCTTCCGGGTTGGCGTTGTACGCGTCGTTGATGACGGTGACCCCGTCCGGCCGGCGGGTGACCTCCATCCGCCACTTGCTGCGGGGGGCCGCGGCCGACAGGCCCTCGGCGGCCGCGGCCGTCCCCAGCCCCAGCTCGCGCGCGAGCGCGGCCGCCGCCAGCGCGTTCACCACGTTGTGCTCGCCGTACAGCCGCAGCCGGACCGGGGCCGACCCGTCCGGGGTGACCAGCGTGAAGGCCGGCCGGCCGGACTCGTCCAGCCGGACGTCCCCGGCCCGCAGGTCGGCGCCGGGGCCGCGGCCGAACGTGACCACCCTGGCCGCGGTGCGGCCGGCCATCGCCAGCACCCGGGGGTCGTCGGCGTTGAGCAGCGCCACCCCGTGCCGCGGCAGCGCCTCCGGCAGCTCGCCCTTGGCCCTGGCCACCGCGTCGAGGCTGCCGAATTCCCCGGTGTGAGCGTGCCCGACGCACAGCACCGCCCCCAGCGTGGGCGGCGCGATCTGGCACAGCCGGGCGATGTGCCCGGGGCCGCGGGCCGACAGTTCCAGCACCAGGTACCTGGTGGCGACGGTGGCGCGGAGCACGGTCAGGGGGTGGCCGATCTCGTTGTTGTAGGACTCGTGCGGGGCCACCGTCTGGCCGAGATTCTCGATCAGCTGAGCGGCCAGGTCCTTGGTGGTGGTCTTGCCGGCCGAGCCGGTGATGCCGGCGACCACCAGGCCGGGCAGGGAGTCCACCACCGCCCGGGCGAGGCGGGCGAGCGCGTCCGGCACGTCCGGCACGATCAGCGCCGGGAAGCCGGTGGGCCGGCTGGCGAGCACGGCCGCGGCCCCGGCGCTCACCGCCGCGCCCGCGAAGTCGTGCCCGTCCGCCCGGCTGCCGGGCAGCGCGGCGAACAGCGCGCCCGGGCCGGCGCTGCGCGAGTCGATGACAACCGGGCCCGTCACGATCGCGCCGGGGTCGGCCACGTGATCGAGCCTGGCTCCGGTGATCTCGGCGATGGCGGCCAGCGAGAGCGGGATCACGCGCCCTCCCCCGCCGCGTCCGCCGCCTGGCGGCGGGTGATCGCCGCCGCCGCGACCTCGCGGTCATCGAACGGGGTCACCTGCCCGCCGGCCGACTGCCCTCGCTCGTGTCCCTTCCCAGCCACCACGATCAGGTCCCCCTTCCCAGCCGAGGCGATGGCCAGGCTGATCGCGGCGGCACGGTCCGGCTCGATGATGACCCGGGCCCGCTCCTGCTGCGGGACCGTCAGCACCCCGGCCAGCATCTCCGCCAGGATAGCCAGCGGATCCTCCGACCGCGGGTTGTCACTGGTGAGGATTGCGACGTCGGCGAGCGAGGCGGCCGCCGCGCCCATCAGCGGGCGCTTGGCGCGGTCGCGGTCACCGCCGCAGCCGAGCACGATCGCCAGCCGGCCGCCGGTGACCGGCCGCAGTGCCCGCAGCACCGCCTCCACCGCCCCCGGCTTGTGCGAGTAGTCCACCAGCACCGTGAAGTCCTGGCCCGCTTCCACCCGTTCCAGCCGGCCCGGCACCCCGGCACAGGCGGCGACCCCGGTCACCGCGCTGCTCAGCCCGGTGCCGGCCTCCACCAGCGCGACCACAGCGCCCAGCGCGTTGGCGACGTTGAACGGCCCGGGCAGCGAGACCGAGGTGTCCGCCTCGATGCCGCCGGGCCCGACGATCCGGAACGTGCTCCCGTCCGCGCCGCAGCGCACGTCGGCGGCCCGCCAGTCGGCGGCCGGGTCGCCGGCCGCCGAGAAGCTGGTGACCGGGATCTGCGCGGAGCCGGCCAGCCGGCGGCCGTGGGAGTCGTCCACGTTCACCACCCCGATCCGCGCGTACGCGGGCGTGAACAGCAGCGACTTGGCCGCGAAGTAGTCCTCCAGGCTGGGGTGGAAGTCCAGGTGGTCCTGCGACAGGTTGGTGAAGACCGCCACGTCATAGGAGGTGCCGGCCACCCGGCCGAGCGCCAGTGAGTGGCTGGACACCTCCATCGCCGCCGCGGTCACTCCGCGCTCGGTCATGGCGGCGAACAGCGCCTGCAGGTCGGGCGCCTCCGGGGTGGTGAGCTGGCTGGGCACGGCCTGCCCGGCCACCCGGGTCTCCACCCCGCCGATCAGCCCGGTCACGTGGCCCGCCATCCGCAGCCCGGCCTCCGCCAGGTAGGTGGTGGTGGTCTTGCCGCTGGTCCCGGTCACGCCGATGACCAGCAGCCGCTCGGACGGGTTGCGGTACACCCAGGCCGCGACCTCGCCCAGCCGGTTCCGGATGTCGGTGACCACGAACACCGGCAGGCCGCACCGGCGGGCCTGCTCCCGGCCGGGCTGGTCGGTCAGCACCGCGACCGCGCCGCCGTCGGCGGCCTGCTCGCAGAAGGCCGCGCCGTGGTGCCTGCTGCCGGGCAGCGCCGCGTACAGGTCGCCGGGCCGGACGGCCCGGGAGTCGAGCGTGATGCCCGTCACCATGCTGGGGCCGTCCGGGCCGGCGAACGGATCGGGCCCGGCCGGCCCGGTCATGGTCACGCCGAGCAGGGCGGCCAGTCCCGAGAGCGGGCGCCCGGGAAGCCGCTCCGGACGAAGGGTATGGCTCATGGATCCTCAGCCTGCTGCGCGTCGGCCAGGACCCACGAGGCACACCCTGGGGCGTGTCGTTGGTCCGCTGGCACGCGCCGAGGGTACCTCTCTCATCAGGGGGCCGTGAGCCTGACGTCGGGACGCTTGGCTCCATCCGGCGGGATCTTCAGCGCCTGCAGCGCGAACTTCATGACATGGTAGAAGACCGGGCCGGCCGCCGCGTTCCCGAAATAGCTGCCGCGCCGCGGGTGCTGGACGTTCACGGCGACAACCAGCCGCGGGTGACTGGCCGGCGCCATCCCGATGTAGCTGGACCCGTACTGGCACAGGCAGTGCGCCTTCGGATCCCACACCTGCGCGGTGCCGGTCTTGGCGGCGACCGAGTAACCGGGGATCTCGCCCCAGGGCTGGGCCGCCAGGGTGGCGTCAAGGTGCGGCACCTGCTGCAGGATCGCGATGAGCTGGCGCGCGGTCGACTCCCTGAGGACCCGCTTCCTGGCGGGCGAGCGGGCCTGGTCGAACCGCCCGCCGGAGCCGGAGGTGCCGGCCACGATGCTCGGCTGCACCCGCACCCCGCCGTTCGCGATGGTCGCGTACACGCTGGCCATCTGCACCGCGGTGACGGCCACGCCCTGCCCGAAGGCGAGCGTGTACCGCTGGTCGCCCCACCACGCCGACGGCTTGGCCAGTATCCCGGAACTGGCCCCGGGCAGCCGCAGCCCGGCCGGTGTCCCGATCCCGAAGTTGCGGTAGTAGTCGTACTGCACCTGCGGGCTGACGTGCTGCGCGACCTGCACCATGCCGACGTTGGAGGAGTGCGCGAGGACCCCGGCCAGGGTCAGCCGCTCGGCCGGGTGGGGGTCGGCGTCATGGAAGCTGAACCCGTCCACCACGATCTGCTGCGGCACCGAGTACGGGCTCATCAGGGTCTGCCCGCCCCGCTCCAGCGCGGCGGCGGCGGTGATCACTTTCGCGGTGCTGCCGGGCGGGAAAACACCCGACACCGGCAGGTCCGCGGTCCGGCCCAGGCTGGTGACCGACGACGGGTTGTAGCCGGGCGCCTGGGCCAGCGCCAGGATCCGCCCGGTACGCGGATCCATCACCACCGCCGTGCAGCTGTCGGCACGGGTCTGCCGGACCTGCTGGGCGCAGGCCCGCTGCGCCTCCCACTGGAGGCCGGACAGGATGGTCAGCCGGACGCTGCGGCCCGGGACCATGGGGTCGACCCGGTCGGCGGTGCCGGGGATGGGCTGTCCGTTCGTGCCGGTCTCCAGGTCCTGCGTGCCGTCCCGGCCCGCCAGCAGCGAGTTGTAGGACTGCTCGATCCCGGCCTGGCCGCCCAGATCGCCCGCGTGGCCGGTGGTGGTGAAGCCCACCAGGTTGGAGGCTAGGCCGCCGTTGGGATAGGCGCGGTCGTACACGGGGGTGAGGTAGATGCCGGCCACCCCGCTGGCCGCCATGAGGGACCTGATGTGCTGGCCGGCGCTGGCGGGCACGTTCCTGGCGAGCACCACGTACTGCCGCGAGCTGGGATGGTTGATCAATGAGAGGATCGCGGACGCAGGGCTCCGCAGCGGCCCTGCCAGCAGCCGGGCCACCTTCTCCCGCAGGGCTGCCGTGCCCGCCGGGGTGTCCGCGGTGATCTGCGGCGGGTCGGCGGTCACGATGTCGTCAGGCACCGTCATCGCCAGGATCGTGCCGTCGGCCGTGGTGATGCTGCCCCGCATGGCTGGCAGCGGGACCCGCGCCAGCCGCAGCCGCTCCGCCTGGTTCCGGAATTGCGTCCCGTCCATGCCCTGCAGCTGCACCAGCCTGCCCGCTATCAGCGACAGTACGAACCCGATGCTGAGCAGGGCGACGGACAGCCGCCGGCCCGGGCTGCCACGGCGCAGCGCGCGGCGCGCCCGGCCGGTCCGGCTCCCCCGCAGCGAGCCTCGCCCGCCGGAGCCTGCCGCCCGGGGAGGGGTGCGGGGCGGCCGCCGCTCGGTTCCCGTCCGGTCCGGCCG
>DASQSC010000086.1:0-11517 GCA_035642555.1 Streptosporangiaceae bacterium
CTGGATCACGGTGATCTCGCGGCGGGTGTACCGCCGCTGGCGGCCGTCGGATCGCGAGGGACGGACCACTCCGAGCTGGTCGAGACGGCGCAGGAAGGCCTGCCGGACCTCGAGCATGGCTGACACCTGGCCCACCGTGAACACCGGCAGGTTCTCATCCTCGAAAGGTGTCCGCGGCATGGCTCACTCCGTCTCTGCGAAAAGCCTGGCCCGGGCGGGCCCAGCCCGCCCGGGCCATCATGCTCCCGGTCGTTACCGGTCAGGCGGCAAGCGCCGGCTTGCCGCCGGTGGTGATCTCAACCTTGCGCGGCTTGGCGGCCTCGGCCAGCGGGACGCGCACGGTCAGCACGCCGTCCGTGTAGCTGGCCTCGACCTTGTCGGTCTCGGCCGCGCTCCCCAGCCGCACCCGGCGGGTGAAGGAGCCCGCGATCCGCTCGCGCACGTACGGCTTCTCGCCCTCGGTGCGCTCCTCGTCGCGCTTGGCCGTGACGGTCAGCACGCCGCGGTCCACCGTCACGTCGATCGACTTGGGGTCGACGCCGGGCAGGTCGAAGCGGAGCAGGATGTCGTCCTCACGCCGGACGGCGTCCATCGGGATGCCGGCCCGCACAGGGGCCGGGCCGTACCAGCCGAAACCGAACGTCCGCCCGAACAGCCGGTCGAACTCCCGGCCGACCGGGTCAAAAGAACTCAGCAGCATTGCGTACACCTCCACGGTGACGGTGCCCACCTGAGCCCCTCGGCCCAGGTTCCCTATCTTCTCACTTCAATTAAACCTCTAACCCAATTTGGATATTCCCTGCCTCGGACCGACGTTTCACCGCTCACGACCATGATCACGTCCGATATGGGCGGTATATGACACGCGGAGGGGTGAAAAGTCGCTCAGCGAGCACGCGAAACCGGCTCAGCCGGGGCGGCCGGGAAGCGGGCGAGCCCGGGCGAAGCCGGGCCGGGCCTCAGCTGACGCGCTCGATGATGGTGGCGTTGGCCTGGCCGCCGCCCTCGCACATGGTCTGCAGGCCGTAGCGGCCGCCGGACCGTTCAAGCTCGTGCAGGAGCTTGGTCATCAGCACCGCGCCGGTGGCGCCGAGCGGATGCCCGAGCGCGATGGCCCCGCCGTTCGGGTTCGTCCTGGCCAGCGACGCTCCGGTGTCACCCGACCAGGCGATGAGCACCGGCGCGAACGCCTCGTTCACCTCGAACACGTCGATGTCACCGACCCCGAGGCCAGCCCTGCCGAGCGCCTGCTCGGTGGCGGGGATGGGCGCGGTGAGCATGAACACCGGGTCGCCGCCGGTCACGGCGAGCGAGACGATCCTGGCCCGCGGGGTGAGCCCGTGCCGTGCCACCGCCTCCGGCGAGGCGATGAGCACGGCCGCCGCCCCGTCCGAGATCTGCGACGCGGCCGCGGCGGTGATCTCCCAGCCCTCGCGCAGCGGCGCCAGCCCGGCCATCTTCTCCAGCGACGTGTCCCGGCGCGGCCCCTCGTCCACGGCGACCCCGTTGACCGGCGCGATCTGGCTGGCGAACCGCCCCTCGTCGATCGCCACCGTCGCGCGGCGGTGGCTCTCCAGCGCGAACTCCTCCAGTTCCTGCCGCTTGATGCCCCACTTCTCGCAGATCAGCTGCGCGCCCCGGAACTGGGAGATCTCCTGGTCCCCGTACCGGCTGCGCCAGCCGTCCCCGAACGGCAGCGGCATCCCCTTCTCGGCCGCCAGCATGATGGTCGAGCCCATCGGGACCACGCTCATGCTCTCGACCCCGGCGGCGACCACCAGGTCCTGGGTGCCGGACAGCACGGCCTGGGCGGCGAAATGGACCGCCTGCTGGGACGAGCCGCACTGGCGGTCCACGGTGACGCCGGGCACGTGCTCGGGCAGCCCGGCCGACAGCCATGCCTGCCGCGCGATGTCCAGTGTCTGCGGCCCGATCTGGGACACGCACCCCATGATCACGTCATCGACGGCGCCAGGGTCCGCGCCGGTCCGGCTCATCAGCTCGGCCAGCACGTGAGCAGCGAGGTCCACCGGGTTGATGCCGGACAGGCCGCCGCCCCGCTTGCCGACCGGGGTCCGGACCGCCCCCACGATGTAAGCCTCAGCCACGACGCCCTCCAGCGCGTTCGGGGGCGTGCCCGCCCCGGTCTGCATCGCTCAGTCCGTATGTTACCCGTCGGTTAACCAGCGCGGGCATTTCCATTCCGAACGGGCAGGCCACAGGCTGATGTTCCTGCCACCGCCAGCCTCCGTCGTCGCGCGCCCGCCCGCAAGGGGTTGCGGGCGGGCGCAGCCCTCTTATGCTCGGGGAGGAGCGAACCGGGAGGCACGGTGACCCAGGGACTGATCCTGCTGGTGTTCCTGGCCGCCCTGGTGGCGTTCGGCTGGACCCGGCTGCGGCGCCGCCTGGGCATGCGGATCACCTGGGAGACCATCGCCACCGTGATGGCGATCTTCATCCTGGCCGTGCTCACCCTGTGGGCGTTCTCCCGCCGTTAGGGCATGTCCCGGCCGCCTACGCGCCGGTGGGGACCTCGAACCACACCACCTTGCCGTCCCGGGTCGGCCGCGAGCCCCACCGGCTGGCCAGCCGGTCCACCAGGTAGAGCCCCCGGCCGCCCTCGTCGGTCTCGGCCGCGGTCCGGATCCGCGGCAGCCGCAGGTCGCTGTCGAAGACCTCCACCCAGACGGCGGCGCCGCCCCGGCGCAGCCGCAGCGTGAACTCGCGGCCTGCCCCGTCCGCTCCCCGGCTGCCATCCAGGGTCAGGCTCGGGCGCGGCACCAGGCCGGACGCGGCAGCGGGCTCGAGCGCGAGCGACTGCCGCCGCCGGGCCGCGGCCGTGTGCAGCACCACGTTGGTGACCACTTCCGACACCAGCAGGCTGGTGAGCTCGATCTCGCCCGGCCGCATGCCCCACCTGTGGAACACCGACCCGGCCAGGCGCCGCGCCTCGGGCACGCGGATCGCCTCGGCGCCGAACGTGCGCTCCCACGAGTCGAGGCGCTCCGCCGACGTCTGCACGACCACGATGGCCATGTCGTCGTCGACGTCCCCGGGCACGGCTTCCTCCGCAGCCTGCGCGATGGCCTGCACTCCGGCGCCGGCCGCCCGCCGGACCGCCTCGGTGAGCATCGCGAACGCCTGCTCCTCGGAGTAGTGGCCCGACCCGTCGAGCCGCTGCCGCCGGTCGGTGAGGCCATCGGTGTACAGGACCAGGGTGGATCCCGGCGGCAGGCGGCGGGTCTCCTCCCGGTAGGCGGGCGCCCCGGCCACCGCCATGCCGCGCACCCCCAGCAGCAGTCCCTTGTCGGTCATCGGCAGCTTCACCACCGAGCCGCCGGACACCAGCAGCGGCGCGTCGTGGCCGGCGTTGGCGAACGACAGCGTCCGCGACCACGCGTCATACACGAAGTAGGTGCAGCTGACCACCGGCGGGTGCGGCTGCGCCTGCCCTGGTCCGGCCGGCCCCGGCTGCCCGGCCGCGCCCAGCGTGCGGCACCAGTCATCCAGCTTGTGCAGTATCTCCGCCGGCGGCTTGTCGTCCTGGGCGAACGCCCGCAGCGCCGCCCGCAGCTGGCCCATCACGGCCGCGGCGCGGGCGCCGCGGCCCTCCACGTCGCCGATGACGATGCCGACCCGGCCGGCCGAGAGCGGGATGAGGTCGTACCAGTCCCCGCCCACCTGGGTCTGGATGCCCTGGCCGTGGGTTTCCAGCGGCCTGGCGGGCACATACCGCCAGGCCACGCTGATCCCGTCGAAACTGGGCAGCTGCTGCGGGAGCAGGCTGGTCTGGAACGCCAGCGCGGTGCGCCGTTCCTCCTCGAACAGGCTCGCGTTGTCGATCGCGATCGCCACCCGGCCGGCCACGGCGGCCAGGAAATCCCGGTCGTCGGCGTCGTAACGGGGATCCTGCCGCCTGGTCAGCCCGGACAGGGCGAGGCTCATCACGCCGAGCAGCTGACCGCGGGCGAGCAGCGGGACCGCGACGATCGAGACGAGGCCGACATCCTCGGCCGCGCGCAGGCTCGCCTCGGTCGGGGCCGGGAATTCGCCGTCGGCCAGGTCCTCCACCAGCACCGGCTCCTGCCTGGCCATGGCCTGCTGGCAGAAGTGCCCGGCCGGGTAGCGGATCTGGTCGCCGGCCTCGGCCCAGCTGCCCGGCGGCGGCCGCCAGTCCCTGGCGTGGAACTGTGCCCGCCGGATCAGCTTGTCGCCCTGGAACAGGTCGATCAGGCAGTGATCGGCGAACTGCGGCACCAGCGTCTCGGCCACGTGCCGGAGCGTGACATCGAGTTCCAGGGATCCGGCCAGCCGCTCGCCGATCCGCTCCAGCAGCCGGATCCGGTCCCGCTCGCGCTGGCTGCCGCGGCGGGTGGCCTCCCGGGCGATGATGACGATGCCGTCCACGGCGCCGCCGTCCACGCGCAGCGGCACCGCCTCCGCCCGCACGAACACCGTGGTGCCGTCGGGCCGCCGGGCGGCGAAGGTGCCGTCCCAGGCCTGCCCGCGCAGCACCTGCCCGGCGAGCCCGGCCGGTGCCGGCGGAGCGCCTCCCGCCAGGTCGAACAGGCGGCGGGCGAACGGGTTGGCGTAGCGCAGGCCGCCGTCGGCGCCCGTGACCAGGATCGCGGCCTCGGCCTGCGCGAGGACTTGCGCGCCCGCCAGGCCCGGCCCGGGTGAGGTGCCGCCAGGATCAGTCACCAGCAGGCTCCGGGATCTCAGGGCCGGGCGACGAACACGTGCGCGGCGACCAGGCGCGGCAGTTCCGCCGTGGTGCCGCCGGAAGAGTCCTCACTTGTCACCCGCACGCCGTCATCGGTTGCCGCGAGCATGACCTCGCGTCCGGGTTGTATCCCGCCGCGCCAGAGTTTAAGCATCAGCGCGGCATCGCTTTGTACCTGTTCGCTGATCCTTGCGATGACCACCGGGCCCGCGTGCGCCAGCGCGGCGCTGGCCATGGACTCGGCCCGCTCCCGGCCGGCGTCCCTGGCCAGGGCGAGCGCCTCGTCCGGCACGTGCAGCTCGGCCAGCCCCGGGATCACGTTGCCGTGCGGGCACCGCACCGGGTAGCCCAGCAGCTCCACCAGCCGCCGCTCCACGTGCTCGGAGATCACGTGCTCCCACCGGCAGGCCTCGACGTGCACTTCCTCCCAGGGCAGCCCGATCACCTCGACCAGCAGGCACTCAGCCAGCCGGTGCTTGCGCATCACCCGGACCGCCAGCGCCCGTCCCTGATCGGTCAGCGCCAGCTGCCGGTCGCCTTCTACCCGCAGCAGCCCGTCCCTGGCCAGCCTGGCCACGGTCTCGCTGACGGTGGGCCCGCTCTGGGAGAGCCGTTCGGCGATCCGTGCCCGCAGCGGCGTGATGCCCTCCTCCTCCAGCTCGAAGATGGTCCGGAGGTACATCTCGCTGGTGTCGATCAGCCCGCGCGCGGTCACCGCCACTCCCTTCCCACCTGATGTTATGCGCTGGGCGTGAGTATCAGGGCGGTGCTCAGGGGGAGAGCCGCTCCACCAGCCATCCGGTGCCGTCGCGCCGGTACCGGAGCCGGTCGTGCAGCCGGCTCGGCCGGCCCTGCCAGAACTCGGCGATCTCGTGCCGGACCAGGTAGCCGCCCCAGAACTCCGGCATCGGGACCGTGGTCCCCTCCGGCCACCGCTCGGCCAGCGTGCGGAAGCGCTGCTCCAGCACGTCGCGGGCCGGCAGCACGGTGGACTGCCTGCTGGCCCAGGCGCCGAGCTGGGAGGCGTGCGGGCGGGAGTGGAAGTACGGCTCGCTCTCGGCGGCCGACAACGGCGTCACCGCGCCCTGGATGATCACCTGGCGGCGGAGCGGATACCACGGGAACAGCAGGCTGGCCCGGGGGCAGCCGGACAGGTCCTGCGCCTTGCCGGAGGTACGGTTGGTGTAAAAGGTGAACCCGTCCCGCCGGTGCTCCTTGAGCAGGACGGACCGGGAGCGGGGCCAGCCTTCCGCCGACACCGTGGACAGCACCATGGCGTTCGGCTCCGCCAGGCCGGCTGCCTCGGCGTCGGCCAGCCACCGCGAGAACTGCGTCACCGGGTCGGCGGCCAGCATTCCCTCATCCAGGGTGGTAGCTAGCTCCACGGGTACTGATCTTCACACAGCCGGCGGCCCTGGCGGGGCCCGGGCCGGCGGGCGTGGCGATTTTCACGGGCCGGGCACCTATCCGTGCCAGCGCCCGCAGGAGTTGAATGAACCCCGGCACTGGCGCCCAGCCTCGGGGTCCGGGGGTCGCTCCCCGGGCCAGCACCGTACTCACAAGGCAGACGGAGGAAGCGTAGATGTCCGACTTCAGGCCGGGCCTCGAAGGAGTGGTCGCTTTCGAGACCGAGATCGCCGAGCCCGACCGGGAGGGGGGCGCGCTCCGCTACCGGGGCGTGGACATCGAGGAACTGGTCGGCCAGATCTCGTTCGGGCAGGTCTGGGGCCTGCTGGTGGACAGCTCCTTCGAGCCGGGGCTGCCGCCAGACGAGCCCTACCCGGTCCCGGTGCACTCCGGTGACATCCGGGTCGACGTGCAGAGCGCGCTGGCCATGCTGGCGCCCGCCTGGGGCATGCAGCAGCTGCTCGACATCAGCGACGAGCAGGCCAGGGACGACCTGGCCCGGGTGTCGGTGCAGGCGCTGTCGTTCGTGGCGCAGTCCGCTCGCGGCCTGGGGCTGCCGCGGGTGAGCGAGCGCCGGGTGAACGAGGCGGGCAGCGTCGCCGAGCGGTTCCTGACCCGGTGGCGGGGCGACCCGGATCCGCGCCACGTCCGGGCCGTGGACGCGTACTGGACCTCGGCCGCCGAGCACGGCATGAACGCTTCCACATTCACCGCCCGCGTGATCGCGTCCACCGGCGCGGACGTGGCCGCGGCGATGTCGGGAGCGGTCGGCGCGATCTCCGGGCCGCTGCACGGCGGCGCGCCCGCCCGGGTGCTGCACATGATCGAGGAGGTCGAAAGGCTCGGCGACGCGCCAGCGTATGTGCGCACCGCGCTCGACCGCGGGGAGCGGCTGATGGGGTTCGGCCACCGGGTGTACCGGGCCGAGGATCCCCGGGCCCGGGTGCTTCGCCGCACCGCCAAGGAAGTGGGGGCACCCAGGTACGAGGTGGCGGTGGCGCTGGAATCAGCGGCCCTGGCCGAGCTGCAGGCCCGGCGGCCGGACCGGGTGCTGGCCACGAACGTGGAGTTCTGGGGCGCGATCGTGCTCGACTTCGCCGAGATCCCGGCGACCATGCTGCCGTCGATGTTCACCTGCGCGCGGACCGCCGGCTGGGCGGCGCACATCCTGGAGCAGAAGCGGACCGGCCGGCTGGTCAGGCCGAGCGCACGGTACGTGGGCCCGCCGCCGCGGCCGGTCGGTGACGTCCCCGGCGCCGCAAGCGTGCTGCGGGCGAGCTGAGGGCGCCTGGCACCCGCTCAGCTGCTGGCGAGCAGCTCGCTGCGCAGCGCGGCCATGGCGCGGGCCATGTGACTCTTGACCGCCCCCTGGCTGATCCGCATGGTGGCGGCCACTTCCCGTTCCGGCAGGTCCAGGTAGAAGCGGAGGACCACCGCCTCCCGCTGCCGGAACGGCAGCGTGCGCAGGGCCGCCACCACGGCCGAGCGCTCGAGCAGGGCGATGGCACCGTGCTCGGCGCTGGGCTCGTCGGGTGCCGGCTTGGGCTGGTTCCGGTCCACCACCGACCGGTGCCGCAGCACCGACCGGGCCCGGTTCACCACCGACCGGCGCAGGTAGGAGACGGCCTTGTCGCGGTCCCGCAGCCGCGTGAACCCCCGGTGCATGGCGACGAAGCAGTCCTGCACCACGTCCTCAGCGGTGGACCGGTCGCCGGTCAGCAGCGCGGCCAGCCTGACCAGCGGCTGGTACTCGGAATGGTAGAGCGCCGCCAGCAGCTGGTCGGCGTCCGGCTGCGCTATGGCGACAGGAGCGGCTAACGTGCTCCCGGCCGCCAGCATCGGAACGGTGTCCTCACCGTTCGCAGCCGGCCTCAACAGCATCGCGCTCCTTAACGTCCAGCCCGCGGGAGGTTCCCCCCCAACCTCCCGCGGCGCTTGGCTCTCCGGGCGTGATCACCGGCAGCCAGGAATGACACTAGATCGCGGGTTCTGCCGCTGGCAGGGGCTATCGTCCCGGCCGCTGTGGGACCTTGGTCCATCGGCCGGCCGGGCGCGGGCGGCGGGGGCGGGCCGGCCGCCGCCGGTGCCCGCTACCCTGGGGACCGTGACCAGCATCGTCCTTCCCCCCGGTATCAAGCCTGCTGACGGCAGGTTCGGCAGCGGCCCGTCCAAGGTCCGCCCGGAGCACCTGGCCGCGCTGGCCGCCTCCGGCGATCGTTACCTCGGCACCTCGCACCGCCAGCCGCCGGTGCGCTCGCTGGTGGGCCGGGTACGGGAAGGACTGGCGGCCCTGTTCGATCTCCCGGACGGCTACCAGGTGGTGCTGGGGAACGGCGGCACCACCTGCTTCTGGGACGTGGCGGCCGCCGGGCTGGTGGAGCAGCGGTCCCAGCACGTGTCGTTCGGCGAGTTCTCGTCGAAGTTCGCCAAGGTCACCGCGGGCGCCCCGTGGCTGGCAGACCCGAGCGTGATCGAGTCCCCGGCCGGCACCCACCCGCTGCCGCGGGCCGAGGCCGGGATCGACACCTATGCGCTGACCCACAATGAGACCTCCACCGGGGTCGCCATGCCGATCCGCCGGGTGCCGGGGGCGGACTCCGGTGCGCTGGTGATCGTGGACGCCACCAGCGGCGCAGGCGGGCTGCCGGTGGAGGCGTCCGAGACCGACGTGTACTACTTCGCGCCGCAGAAGAACTTCGGGGCGGACGGCGGGCTGTGGATCGCCCTCATGTCACCCGCGGCGCTGGAGCGGGCCGGGCGGATCGCCGCCGGCGACCGCTACATCCCCGGATTCCTGTCGCTGCCGGCCGCCGTCGACAACTCGGCGAAGCTGCAGACGCTCAACACCCCGTCGGTGGCGACCATGTTCCTGCTGGCCGAGCAGGTGGACTGGCTGCTGGGCCAGGGCGGCCTGGCGTGGGCGGTTGCCCGCACCGCCGACTCCGCCACCAGGCTGTACACCTGGGCGGAGAAGGCACCGTTCGCGACACCGTTCGTGGCCGATCCGGCGCACCGGTCGCAGGTGGTCGGGACCATCGACTTCACCAGCGCGGACGCGGCCGCGGTCGCGGCGGCGCTGCGCGAGAACGGGGTCGTGGACACCGAGCCGTACCGCAAGCTCGGCCGCAACCAGCTCCGCATCGCCATGTTCGCCTCGGTCGACCCGGCCGACGTGGAAGCGCTCACCGCCTGCATCGACTACATCGCGGAACGGCTGTAGCGCCGGAGAATCCTGCCGGGACGGCGGAGTCAGCGCACCAGCGACCCGATCAGCGCGGCGAGCACCAGCACGGCCAGCACCGCCGGGAGCAGCCAGCGGGTGGTCCGGTTCACGGCAGGCAGCCTAGTGGCTACCCGGCGGTGCGCGGAGCGGCCAGGTGCCGAGGGTCTGGTAGCGGGGCTCCCCGTCCGGCCGGCTGCGGATGAGGTAGACCTCGCTGGCGGTCCAGGGCCGGCCGTCGTATCCGGACAGCTGCTCCACCAGCGGCCTGACGTCCGCCGGCGCCCGGCACCTGGCGAGGGTCAGGTGCGGCTGGTAGCGGCGTCCCGCGCCGGACGGCGGGGCCCCGGCCCGCCGGGAGCCCGCCGCCACCGAGGCGGCCAGGGCCGCGAGCCCGCGCCGGTCGCCCTGGATCCCGGCCCACAGCACCCGGGCCCGGCCGGGCGCCGGGAAGGCGCCGGCGCCGCCGAGTGACAGCAGCAGGCTGGGGTGGCGGGCCGCAGCCCGTTCCAGCCGGGTACCGAGCCGGCTTTCGAGCCCGTCCTCCACCTCACCCAGGAAGGCGAGCGTGAGATGCCATGCCTCCTGCCCGGTCCAGCGCAGCCCGGGCCAGGCGGGCCGCAGCGGCGCCACCACCCGCTCCAGGTCGCTGACCGAAGACGACGGCAGCGCGAGCGCGACGAACAGCCTCATGGGCCTTAATCACCGGTTGCGCCGTCGATCCGCTCCCGCAGCAGGTCGGCGTGGCCGTTGTGGCGGGCGTACTCCTCGATCATGTGAACCATGACCCAGCGGAGGGTGTACCGCCTGTCCCGCCGCTCGAACCCGGCGTCCAGCGACGGCGCCGCGGCCTCCGCCCGCCGCGCCTGCTCGCATTCCTCCCGCCAGGCCGCGAACGCCTCGGCCGGGTCGGCGGTACCGGCGTCGTCGAAGTCGCCGTCCGGATTGTCGTCGTGGTAGTACCGGGGCGGGGCGTCCTCGCCCAGCACCCCGCGGCGGAACCAGCCTCGTTCCGTCTCCGCCATGTGCCTGACCAGCCCCAGCAGGGAGAGGCTGGACGGCGGTACCGAGCGCTCCCGCAGCTGGGCAGCATCGAGCCCGTCACACTTGCGGGCCAGGGTGGCCCGGTGGTAGTCGAGCCAGGCGGCCAGCATCTCCCGTTCCCCCGCCGCCAGCGGGGGATCGGCGCGGTCAGTCGTCATGCAGCGAGTCTGGCCGGCCGCACGCTGGCGCGCAGCCGCATCCCCCGGGCGCGGGCGAGCAGCAGCGCCGCCGCTGCCGCCGCTGCGGCCGAGATCACCCCGCCCGCGATCAGGCTCATCCGGGCGCCGAACTGCTCGGCGACCCAGCCGACCAGGGGCGAGCCGAGCGGCGCGCCGCCCAGGAAGACGAGCATGTAGAGCCCCATGACCCGGCCGCGCACCGAGGCCGTGCTGCTGAGCTGGGTGGCCGAGTTGGCGGTGGTGGTGAACATCAGCAGCACCAGCCCGGTGGGCACGAGCGTCAGCAGGAACGACCAGAAGCCGGGCATCAGCCCGGTCAGCACTTCGAGCGCGCCGAACGCGAGCCCGGAACCGATCAGCAGCCGCATGCCGGGCCGGGCCCGGCGGGCTGCCAGCAGCGCCCCGCCCAGCGCGCCGACCGCGTACATGGTGGACGCCAGCCCGAACGCGCCGGCCCCGGTGTGGAACACCCCGCGGGACATCAGCGCGGTGGTGACCTGGAAGTTCATGCCGAAGGTGGCGACGAAGAAGACCAGCCCCATCGTCACCCACAGGCTGGGCCTGGCCCGGACGTAGCGCAGCGCCTCCTGCAGCTGGCCGCGAGCCCGCGGCGGCCGGTCCACCTGGTGCAGCTCGGACGGCCGCATCAGCTTGAGCCCGGCCAGCACCGCACCGTAGGAGGCGGCGTTCAGGAGGAACGCGATCGGCGTGCCGACCGCGCTGATCACCAGGCCGGCCACGGCCGGCCCGGTGATCCGGGCCAGGTTGAAGGTGGCGCTGTTGAGCGCGATGGCGTTCGCCACGCCGTCCCGGCCGACCATCTCGGCGGCGAACGTCTGCCGGGTGGGGTTGTCCACCACCGCGACCATCCCGAGGGCGAACGCGAGCAGGTAGACCTGCCAGACCCGGACCAGGCCGGTGAGCGCGAGCACGCCGAGCACCAG